>URGY01000024.1 GCA_900547505.1 uncultured Collinsella sp. | reverse complement strand
CTCGCTGGGCTCGGACACCGGCGGCTCCATTCGCCAGCCGGCGTCGCTGTGCGGCGTGGTGGGCTTTAAGCCCACGTATGGCGCCGTGAGCCGTTACGGCGTGGTTGCCTTTGGCTCGTCGCTCGACCAGGTGGGCCCCTTTGGCCGCACGGTCGAGGATGTCGCGCTGGCCATGAACGCGCTTACCGGCGCGGGCCACGATCCGTACGACTGCACCAGCCAGGATTGCGCCGTCGACTTTACCGAGCACCTCAACGACAGCATCGAGGGTAAGCGCGTGGGCATCATCCCCGCGTTTATGGAGGCCGAGGGCCTGACGCCCGAGGTCAAGGCTGCTGTTCAGCGCGCCGCCCAGGAGCTGCAGAACCAGGGCGCCGAGCTGGTCGAGGTCGACCTGCCGCACCTGGACGCCGCCATCGCCGCCTACTACGTCATCGGCCCGGCGGAGGCGTTCTCCAACCTGGCTCGCTTCGACGGCATTCGCTACGGCTATCAGGAGGAGGGCTGCGCCAACCTGTCCGACCAGAGCTCGCTCTCGCGCGCCCACGGCTTTGGCGCCGAGGCCAAGCGCCGTCAGATGCTCGGCGCCTATCTGCTGAGCTCGGGCGTGTACGACAAGTACTACTACGCTGCGCAAAAGGCCCGCACGCTCATCACGCAGGACTACGACGCCGCGTATGCCAAGGTGGACACCATCCTCATGCCCGCCTCGCCGCGCACGGCCTTTAAGTTTGGCGAGATCAGCGACCCCACGCAGATGTACCTCTCCGACCTGTACACCATCTCGCTCAACATTTGCGGCAACGGTGGTATCTCGGTGCCGCTGGGCTTGGGCGAGGATACTCAGCTGCCCGTTTCTGCCCAGCTGGTTGGTCCGGCGTTTAAGGACCGTCAGCTGCTCACGTTTGCCCGCGCCCTGGAGCGCGGCTTTGCCGATGCTGCCACGGGTGCGCCCGCGCTTTCCGTCGCGCCCGATTTTGCCGGGAAGGGAGGAGAGCTGTAATGAAGGAGCTTTCCGAGGTCCTGCAGGATTGGGAGGCCGTGATCGGCCTAGAGATCCATACCGAGCTCACCGCACTCGATACCAAGATGTTCTGCAACTGCAAGCTCAGCCACGATGACGAGCCCAACGCCAACGTGTGCCCGGTGTGCCTGGGCCTGCCCGGCGCCCTGCCGGTGCCCAACAAGCGCGCCATCGAGAGCATCGTCAAGGCCGGTCTCGCCACCAACTGCGAGATCCAGCGCCACTCGATGTTCTACCGCAAGCACTACTTCTATCCCGATATGGCCAAGAACTTCCAGACCACGCAGGGTCCGGTCGCCTTTGCCATGTACGGTCACCTGGACCTGGACGTGACCGGTCGCGGTGCCGCCGAGCGCCCCGACTGCGCGTTTGGCGAGGCCGAGGCCCAGAGCTTGGCGAGCGCTTCGGCCAACGCCGAGGGCCTGTCCACGTCCATGACGTCGACCATGCGCGAGGGCAACCAGCGCGCCGGCCACCTGGCCAGCTATGACGCGTCCAACCTGCAGATGCCCGAGCGTCGCGAGGATGGTTCCTACACGGTGCCCATCCGCATCCTACGCATTCACATGGAGGAGGACGCCGCCAAGATGGTGCACGTGGGCGGTGCCGAGGGCCGCATTACCGCCGCGGCCGAGTCGCTCGTCGACTACAACCGCTGCGGCACGCCGCTGATTGAGCTCGTCACCGAGCCCGACTTGCGTACGCCCGAGGAGGCTCGCCTGTTTATGGAGAAGCTCCGCCGCATCTTTGTGACGCTGGGCATTTCGGACTGCTCCATGGAGAAGGGTTCCATGCGCTGCGACGGCAACGTGTCGCTGCGTCGCCGCGGTGAGACCAAGCTGGGAACCAAGACCGAGCTCAAGAACCTCAACTCGTTTAAGAGCCTGCACGACGGCCTTGCCTACGAGATTTGCCGCCAGGCCGAGGTGCTCGAGGAGGGCGGCATCATCTATCAGGAGACCCGCCACTGGGAGCCCAGCCGCAAGCGCACCGTGGTCATGCGTGTGAAGGAGACGGCCGACGACTATCGTCTGTTCCCCGATCCCGATCTGGCGCCGTTCGACCTGGACGACGAGTTCATCGACCGCTGCCGTGGCGAGATCCCCGAGCTGCCCGATGCCAAGCGCGCCCGTTTTGAGGCCGACTTTGGCATTAAGGCGGCGGACGCCGAGCAGATTGCCGGCGACCCCGAGTTTGCCGAGTTCTTTGAGGCGGCCGCTGCCGGTATGGCCGGCAAGGAGGCTCAGACGGTCGCAAACTTGCTGGTCAACGAGATGATCGCCTACCTTAAGGGCGCAGGCGTGTCGCTCGCCGAGTCCGGCATTGCGCCGGCTCAGGTGGCAGCTCTCGCCAAGCTGCTGGCGACCGATGCTATCAGCTCCAACCAGGCGCACGAGGTCTTTGAGGCCATGGCCCAGACCGGCGACGACCCCAACAAGATCGTCGACGAGCGCGGCATGCGCCAGGTGAGCGATGCCGGCGCGCTGCAGCCGATCGTGGACGAGGTGCTGGCTAACTGTGCCGATCAGGCGCAGCAGTATCGTGACGGCAACCAGAAGGTCATCGGCTTTTTGGTGGGCCAGTGCATGAAGGCAAGCCGCGGCAAGGGCAACCCGAAGCTCTTCAACGAGTTGCTGAGAACGTCGCTCTCGTAGCTGCGAGGCCGGGGAAGCCCCGAGTCGCCGGGGTATTTCCTCCAAATTTCAAACAGTCCTATGCAAGACGAAGGCCACATTTAGTGGCCTTCTTTGCATGCGGAACTCATTTGGAGCAAACACCCCGGCGACTCGGGGCTTCCCCGGCCAGACGACTCGGCCGTTCGGGTCAGGTGGGCTGAATGGAATAGAGTGAATGGGCGCGCCGTTTGGCGCGCCCATTGTTTTTGAAGGGAACTCATTTTGAGCAAGCACCCGCCCTGCCGGGGCTCCCGGGTTCTGTGACGACTCGGCCGTTCGGGTCAGGTTGGCTGGATTGAATTTGGTGAATGAGGGCGCCGTTGGCGCCCTCATTCTTTATATATGTTGGGAGCGCCAGGTGGTGGGGGTGGTGCCGGTGTGTTGCTTGAAGGCTTGGGCGAAGGCGGCCTGTTGAGGGTAGTCTAGACGCTCTGCCACCTGCGCTATTGTGAGCGCGCTATCGGCCAAAAGGTCCTTTGCTCGCTCCATACGGCGTCTGCGAATGTAGGTGCCCAGGGACTCGCCAGTTTGGGCCTTAAAGGTGGCGCATAGTTTGGAGCGGCTTGTGTAGAGCCTCTCGGCCACCTCGTTGATACCCACACGTCTGCCTTTGTCGAGCGCGCGCTCAATCATTGCCGTTGCTTCTTCGGCAATGGTTATGCTGACGCGTGTGTCTGCCGCCTGCCGCGCCTGCTTGTGGGCCGCGCGCGAACAGGCGAGCTCCGCGACCATGGTCTCCACGATGCCCTGCATATAGACGTGTCCGCCTACGGTGAGAGCGCGGTCCTCGTTAATCCGGCGCAGCGTGTGGCAGATGGCAGACGTCGCTTCCTCGTGCCATGGCTCGGCAAACGCCTCAAAGATTCCCGCGAACTCGGTGGGATAGCGGTGCTCCAGTTCGTCAAAATATCCAGGCAAAAAGAGCACCGAGCGCGAGTGATAGAGCTCCCCCGCAAACAGCGGGCTTAATTCCTCGCCACAGTTATCTTGGATAAAGCTGCAAACGGCATTGTTTGGCCACGGTCCATGCAATGGTTTGAGGTTCGCGGGCGTTATGCCAGCCTCGGGCATGCATGTAAGTGTGGGCGCGCTGACCTCGCTCACGCAGGCATATGGCTCGGGTGTGTATTCGGCCAGGTACATATCGTGCGTCGGGGTGATGAAATGCTCCATGACGATGCAGGCGGGGGAGAGGGGCATGATCCATGCGCGCCCGTGCGCCCGATCGTTTGCCACCTCGCCGGTAAGGACAGCGCCCTTGCCGGAAAGCTCCAGGCCAAACTGCTCAAACTGTGGTGCGTAGAGCTCGGTTATGTCGGTCGCTGCCCGCCGAATTTGCAAAAGCGTCCCTTTCCTTTGCAGAAACGTCCACGCCTGGCTTGATTGTGAGCCATGGCTAACACATCAATGATAAGTTCATTACGGTTAACTCTCAAGCCGTTAGAAAGGAATCTCATGGCAAAGGGATCAAAAAGGGAAGGTGGAGGCATCGGCGAGTTGCTCGCGTATGCCGGTGACCGTAAATTCCTAACGTATTTGGGCATGGCGCTCTCGGCGCTCTCGCAGCTGCTGAGCTTTGGCCCGTACGTGTGCATTTGGCTTGTCGCTCGCGACCTGATCGCCGTGGCACCTAACTGGAGCGAAGCCTGCGACATCGCGATGTATGGCTGGTGGGCCGTGGGGTTTGCGCTGGCAAGCATCGTAGCTTATTTCGTGGGGCTCATGTGCACGCACCTGTCTGCGTTTCGCTGCGCGTCCAATATCCGCAAGACTACGAGCGAGCACCTGCTTAAGCTGCCGCTCGGCTACTTTGACACGCACGCCACCGGTGAGCTGCGCCGTATTGTAGACGGATGCGCCGCCTCCACCGAGACCCTGCTCGCGCACATGCTGCCCGATATCGCCGGCGCCGCCGCCATGGTCGTGGGCTTGCTCGTGCTGCTTTTCGCCCTCGATTGGCGCTTGGGCGCGGCATGCCTTATCTCGGTCGTCGTTTCGTTTGGCGCCATGGCCACCATGATGAGCGGCGAAGGCGCCGAGTTCATGAAGGCCTACATGGGAGCGCTGGTCAAGATGAACAAGACCGGCACCGAATACGTACGCGGCATCCCCGTGGTCAAGGTGTTTCAGCAGACGGTCTACTCCTTTAAGGCCTTCCACGATGCAATCGCCGAATACGCCGACATGGCGCAAAACTATGCGGGCACGTTCTGCCGAGGTCCGCAGGTACTCAACCTTACCGCGCTCAATGGTCTTGTGGCATTCCTGTTGCCCGTGGCGTTGCTGTTGGCGCCAGGCGAGACGGACTTCGCGCATTTTATGACCAACTTCACGTTTTACGCGATATTTTCGGCCGTGGTACCGACGGCCATGACCAAGCTCATGTTTGTGGGCGAGGCCTCTCAGATGAGTGCCGATTCGTTGGCTCGTATTCGAAGCGTCATGGATTCCAAGCAGCTTTCCGTGCCCGCACAACCCAAGCACCCTGCCGGCGGCGACGTGCGATTTGAGGACGTGAGCTTTACGTACGAAGGTGCCGAAGCACCTGCCGTTAGCCATGTAAGTTTCAGCGTTTCCGCTGGTAGCACCCTCGCCCTGGTGGGTCCCTCTGGTGGCGGTAAGTCAACCTGCGCAAGCCTGATCCCGCGTTTTTGGGATGTTTCCTCGGGTCGAGTGCTCGTAGGCGGTGTGGACGTTCGCGATATGGATCCGCACGAGCTTATGGACCAGGTCGCTTTCGTGTTCCAGACCAACCAGCTGTTCCGGCAAACACTTGCCGATAACGTGCGCGCCTCCAAGCCTACGGCTACTGACGACGAAGTGCGTGCGGCCCTCTCCGCAGCTCAGTGCGACGACATTGTGGCCAAGCTCCCACAGGGCATCAATACCATGCTCGGTGCCGGCGGAGCATATCTTTCGGGCGGCGAGGTCCAGCGCGTGGCACTTGCCCGCGCGATCCTTAAAGACGCGCCTATCGTGGTGCTCGATGAGGCTACGGCGTTTGCCGATCCCGAGAACGAGGCGCTTATCCAACGTGCTTTTAGCAAACTGGCGGCGGGTCGCACGGTCATTATGATCGCGCACCGACTCTCGACTGTAGTGGGCGCAGACCAAATCGTGGTGCTCAACCAGGGCAGCGTGCAGGAGTCGGGTACCCATGCCGAGTTGCTGTCCCAAAATGGCCTGTATGCCAAGATGTGGGCCGAGTACGAACAGGCCGCGAGCTGGAAAATCACTGCAGCGACCGCGGATGCCACCGTCACGAAGGGAGGCGAGGCCTAAATGTTCGCCTCATTCCAAAAGAAGTATTTCCTATCCGATAAAGGCGTCGCCGGCGTAAAACGCGGCATTTTCTGGACCACGCTCACCAATCTCATCACCATGGCCGGCATGGGCTTTTTATTCCTGGTTATGGCCGGCTTTGTCGAGCATCTCGTCAGCGGGGCTGACCTGCCGGATGCCCTGCCGATCGTGGGCGGCCTCCTGGTCTTTTTCGTGTTGCTCTTTGCCTCTAACTGGCAGCAGTATTACTACACCTACTGCATCTTTTACGAGGAGTGCGGCAAGCAGCGTATGGAGATCGCCGAGCGCTTGCGCAAACTGCCGCTGTCGTTTTTTGGTCGTCGTGATCTGGCCGATTTAACCGAGACCATCATGGGCGACGTCCAGGCCATGGAGCACGCCTACAGCCACGTGCTGGGAGAGCTTTGGGGTGCCATCATCGCAAGCGCCATTGTCTTCGTGGCATCGCTGTTCTTTTGCTGGCAGCTGGCGATTGCGGCGTTTTGGAGCGTTCCCGTGGCCTTTGCCGTGTTGTATCTAACACGCGGCCCCATGACTCCGGTGTTTGATCGCGTGCGCGCCGAGAAGGTCAAGGTTACCGAGGCTATTCAAGAGACGCTCGACTGCGTTCGCGAGATTCGCGCCACCAACCAGGAGGCCCATTATCTTGAGGGACTCAACGCCGTGATCGATGCCGAGGAGCGCGAGACCACCAAGGGCGAGCTCGTTAACGGGCTTTTGGTCAACTCCGCCTTTGCCATCCTGCGTCTGGGCATTGCCACCACGCTGGTCACGGGCGCCGCGATGGTCGCCTCCGGGCAGGTCGACTTTTTGGTGTTGTTTGCCTTCCTGCTTATGGTGAGCCGTATCTATGCGCCCTTTGACCAGGCATTAATGTTAATGTCCGAGCTGTTTGCCGCCGAGTCGTCTGCCAAGCGCATGCGTTCCATCATGGAAGAGCCTGTGGCGCGGGGCAGCGAGAACTTTGAGCCTGCGGGCCACGATGTGGTGTTCGATCACGTGGCATTTGGCTATGGTGCGGGCGAGGACGGCCGCGCCGGCGAGAAAGTTCTTACCGATGTGAGCTTTACCGCCAAGGAAGGCGAGGTCACGGCGCTGGTCGGTCCTTCGGGTTCCGGTAAGTCTACGGTGAGCCGCCTGGCCGCACGCTTTTGGGATGCCACTGCGGGCAAGGTTACCGTGGGCGGTGTGGATGTTGCGAGCGTCGATCCCGAGGTGCTCCTGCGCGATTACGCCATTGTGTTCCAAGACGTGCTGCTCTTTGATGACACGGTGATGGGAAACATCCGCCTCGGTCGTCGTGATGCCACCGACGAGGAAGTGCTTGCGGCCGCGCGTGCCGCCAACTGCGACGAGTTCGTGAACCGCATGCCGCAGGGCTATGACACCATGATCGGCGAGAACGGCTCCAAGCTGTCCGGCGGCGAGCGCCAGCGTATCTCCATCGCCCGCGCGCTGCTCAAAGACGCGCCCATCGTGCTGTTGGACGAGGCGACGGCAAGCTTGGATGTGGAGAACGAGACCGTGGTACAGCAGGCACTCTCCCGTCTGCTTACAGGTAAGACGGTTATCGTTATTGCCCACCGTATGCGTACGGTGGAAAATGCCGACAAAATCGTTGTACTCAAGGATGGCGTGGTTGCCGAGCAGGGTGCTCCGACGCAGCTCAAGGCGGCAGGTGGAGAATTCGCCCGCATGGTTGCGCTGCAAAAGGAGGCGGCGGACTGGCAGCTGTAGGACTGTGGCAAAGGGATTGTCCCTAATGTGACAAAGGGACAGTCCCTTTGTCACATTGTGGGGAGGTGGAAATCGAAGGTGAATACTTTTCCGCGAAGTGAACGACCTTATTTGGACCCTCGGAGCATCGACACTTTTAGGAGCTGGTTTCCTGCGGTTTTGCCAAGTTTTTCCCGCGGTTTTGTTGGCGAAAAATGCGGATGTTTCAGGGGTTCGATTTGACTCGTTCACTTCGCGGAAAAGTATCCACCTTTGATTCGCAAGGGCGGGGCGGATACCCGTGGGGGTGCGGATTTGCATCGTGGTGAGTGAACCACCGAGTACCGGGCGGTCTGGACCGCATGTTTTCAAAAGTTAGCCATTGTTGACCAAATTGTTATACTAAACTAGTCTCAAAAGCGTGCTCGAGCAAACTAATGAACTCGGGTGCTAAGGCACCATGCCGCGCTTGTGCGGCAAAAGGAGAAGCAACATGAAGAAGTCGACGTTTAACACCCTGCTTGTCGGTGGCGGTTTTCTGCTTGGTACGGCCGGCATCAAGCTGCTCACCAGCGCTCCGGTAAAGAATGCCTGCGTGCAGGGCATCGCGTGCGGTATGCGCGTCAAGAACTGCTACCAGGACATGGTCGAGCAGGCCAAGGCCAATGTCGATGACATGGTTGCCGAGGCTGCCTACATCACCCAGAGCGAGGCCGCTGCCGACGAGGCAGCCGAGTAACGCTCCCAGGCACAAACTATGAGATTCTCGATTATTAGCGAGATCCCCGGCAGGACCCGTCTTCAATTGGCGGGTCCTGTGCCAGAGAGCGATCTCGATGCACTTCTTAAGCTCAGCGGCGATATCGACGGCGTGCGCAAAGTGCGCGTGTATGGCCGCATTGGCCAGATGGCGCTGGAGTACGACGAGCCGCGCCGCGCGAGCGTGCTCGACGCCTTGGGCGCACTCGATGCTCAAGCTATCGCCGATGCCAAGTCGGGCTACGTGATGCAGCTTGAGCCACGCAAGCACAAGCTCGTTATGGATCTTGCCACACTTATCGGCGCCCACTACGCGCGCCGCTGGTTCCTGCCTACGCCTCTGCGTGCGGTGTTTGTCGTGGCCGGTTACATGGCCTTTTTGCGTGCCGCTCTCCACGAGCTCGCGCAACCGCGCCTGACCGTCCCCGTGCTCGACGCCTCGGCCATCGGCATCTCGTTCGTCAAGCGCGACGTCGACACCGCGGGTCAGACGATGTTCCTGCTCAACGTGGGCGAGCTGCTCGAGGACTACACACGCGCCATGAGCGAAAACGAGCTCATCAACTCGCTACTCGACGTACCCGACAAGGCGCAAAAAGTGGTCGGCGACACCGAGGTGAGTGTTGCCGCCACCGAGCTTGAGCCCGGCGACTTGGTCGCCGTTCGCACCGGCATGTCCATCTGCATCGACGGCGTGGTCGAGCAGGGAAGCGCCATGGTCAACCAGGCGACCCTGACCGGCGAGCCGCTTGCCGTCGAGCGCAGCGCAGGCGACGACGTGTTCGCCGGCACCGTCGTGGAAGACGGCAGCATCTTGGTGCGTGTGCGCGCCAATACGGCTCAGACCAAGCTCCGCTCGATCGTCTCGCTCGTGCAGGCGGCCGACTCGCTCAAGTCCGAGGGCCAGTCGCACATGGAGGACCTCGCCAACAAGATCGTCCCGTGGAACTTCCTGCTCGCGGGCCTGGTTGCGCTTACCACCCGTAGCCTCATCAAGACCTCAGCGGCGCTGATGGTCGACTACTCGTGCGCGCTCAAGCTTACGGGTTCGGTCGCCGTCATGACCGCTATGAGCGATGCCGCCAAGATGGGCGTCATGGTCAAGGGCGCGAAGTACTTTGAGTCGTTTGCCAAGGCCGATACCATCGTGTTTGATAAGACCGGCACGCTCACCGAGGCGCAGCCGCGTCTTGCCTGCGTGCTCACCACCGATGGCTGGAGCGAGGACGAGGTTTTGCGCCTTTCCGCCTGCTTGGAGGAGCATTTCCCTCATCCGGTGGCGCGTGCCGTGGTCAACGCCGCCCGCGAGCGTGGGCTCGAGCACCGCGAGCGTCACGCTGCGGTCGAGTACATCGTGGCGCACGGCATCGCTTCGTCCATTGAAGGGCGTCGCGCCATCATCGGTTCGGCACATTTTGTGTTTGAGGACGAGGGCGCACAGCTCGAATCCGACATCAAGGAGCGCATCGAGTCCCAGATGCAGGGCTTGTCGACGCTGTATCTGGCGGTCGACGGCACGGTCGTGGGCGTGCTCGGCATCGAGGATCCGCTCAAGCCCGGGGTCCGCGAGGCCATCGCCGACCTGCATGCGCTGGGCGTCAAGCATGTCGTTATGCTCACGGGCGACTCCGAGCGCACGGCCGAGCGCATTGCGCGAGAGGCGGGGGTCGACGAGTTTAAGGCCGAGCTGCTGCCCGAGGACAAGTACGCCTATGTGGAGCGCATTAAGAGCGAGGGGCGCCACGTTGCCATGGTGGGCGACGGCGTCAACGATTCGCCGGCGCTCGGTTTGGCCGATGTGGGTCTGGCCATGGGCGGCGGAAGCGACATCGCCAAGGAGGTCGCCGATATCATCCTGACCGATACGGATCTCGCTGCGATCGTGCGCCTGCGCCGCATGAGCCAGGGCCTCGTTGGTCGTCTGACGAGCTCCTACTCTAAGGTGATGCTCACCAACTCAGCGCTGTTGGCACTGGGTATTACCGGCACGATTACCCCGCAGACGTCGTCGCTGTTGCACAACGGCTCGACGATTGCGTACAGCTTGGGCAACGCGAAAGCGTATCTGCGTTAGGGTTTTCGATTGAGCTTATGGCCTGCACCCGGGCGGTACCGCAGCCACCAGGGTGCAGGCCTTTTTAGGCAAGTGCAGCTTTGATGGCAGGGGCTTCGGTGAGCTGCTCGGCTGCCTTTTCGTCGGAGCTGTCGAGTGCTGCCAGACTGCGGTAGACCCACTCGTTGACCTGGGTGTTCTTGACGCCTGCGGTCTGCATAAGGGCGCCTACCTCGCGGATTGCTGCGAGCAGATCGGCCTTGGGGCCTACGAGCTCGACCGTGAGGTCGTGGTAGGCGGTCACTCCGCGGTTTTCGCTCACGTGGTCGATAAAGCCCTCGACGGTCTCAAGCTGCTGGGCGAGAGCCGCATCATCGTCAGCGTCCAGCGCGACGAGTGCGTTCGATACCGTGAGGGCGGGATGTCCGCAGGGGACAAAGCCCTCGATGACGTCCATAGCTTCGGTAATGGTTGAGCCCAGGCCTACGAGGGCATTGACGAGTTGCTGCTTGGTATCCATAACGGTCCTTTCGACGGGTCAGTTGTGCTTGGCGAAAATATACGTGACGAGATCGGTAGCAAAAGTGCGAAGTGCAGCGCACATTGGGGTCTTCACAGCTCGTGCATAGAACAGCTGTCCGCTTTCAGAACGTGGTAAGATAACACTCCACAAGCGGGGCTTGCCCCGTATGTTCCTTGAAAAGTCGACGGGCGTTGGGTGCTCGTGCCCAATACCATCCAGACTTTCCCGACATTCGGGGGCGACTGGTTTCGACACGATAGCTCTGAGAGAGGAAGCAAGCCGAGGTCTCCTCGCCTCGTTAAACAGGGGTACCGTCAAATTGAATTGACAACAACTCTTCTTTTGAGCCTATGGCTCTCGCTGCTTAGTTTATAGCGGCGCGTCAACCCGGTGATTTCCCCGACACCGGCGCGACGTCATTTTAGGGGAATGCTCCTGCGCACGTAATCGGTATGGCGCAGGCTAAGACCGAACCGGTTAGGACGCCGCGAGCGTGTCGCTGCGCGCAAAGCGTCCGAGACAAAACCAGCGACTGAGCTTGGAGATGCCAATCAGGGAGCTTTCGTGGACCGGAGTTCGATTCTCCGCGCCTCCACCAATAGTTACAAGCAGGTAGGTAAACGCACCTACCTGCTTTTTTATTACTTACAGATACCGCGGAGAATCGAACTCTGTGCAGGGCGCGGGCGTAAAGAAGGCACCGCGGCAACGCGGGGTGAGACGTGCATTCCCAACGGCGGTCCAGGCGGAAAGCGCGTCCCGGAATCTGCGCTCAGACTGGGACGTAGTTTCCGGATGGCGCCTCAAGCGGAAACTACGACCCGGAATCGAGCCGTAGAGTGGGACATGCTTTCCCAATGGCAGCTCAAGCGGAAAGTACATCCCGGAATCCTCATTCGGAATGGGATGCAGTTTCCAAATGAATGGCTAGCGGAAAATTCATCACAGAATCGCCCCTCAGACTGGGACGCGCTTTCCCGGCGGCAACTCATGCTCTGGGGTTGGTTGACCGCCACGCCCTTCTCAACTCCAAAACCTATGCGCCCTCCATTCCAAAACTGGGTAGAAGAAAGCCAAAACGCAATCGCAGGAGGTCAATATGACTGCAGAAGATAAGGCAAAGAACGCTGGCAAGGTCGCTCTCGTCCTGGAGGGCGGCAGTTTTCGCGGGCAGTTTACCGCGGGCGTGCTCGACGTTCTCATGGAGGCTGGCGTCGAGATTCCGGCGGTATATGGCGTATCGGCTGGCGCCCTCAACGGCGTGAACTACAAGTCGCATCAGATCGGCCGTGCCAACCGCATCAACCTGGCTTTCTGCAACGACAGCCGCTACATGGGCGCCGCATCGTTTGCGTCCACGGGCTCTATTGTGGGTTACGACTTTATCTTCAACGATGTCCAGGACCGCCTAGACCCCTTCGATAACGAGACGTTCGACGCGAGTCCCATCGAGATGTACGCCGTCGCGACGGACATGCTCTTTGGAACCGCCACGTACCTGCCGGTCAAAAGCGCCGTGCTCGACCTCGATGCTGTGCGCGCCTCGACGTCGCTGCCGCTAGTGACGCCGCCGGTCGAGATTGACGGGCACAAATTCGTCGACGGCGGCGTAGCCGATTCGGTCCCCATCGAGCACGTGCTGGAGGAAGCGGGCTTCGATCGCGCGGTTGTCATTGTCACGCAGGACCGCTCGTACGAGAAAAAGCCCTACGAGTTTATGCCCGCCGCACGTGCCCGCTATGCCGACTACCCCTACCTGCTCGAGGCTATCGAGACGCGCCACGACCGCTATAACATCCAGCGCATGCACCTGTGGAAGTATGAGCGCGAGGGCCGTGCGTTGGTCGTCGCTCCGCAAAAGCCGGTCGAGGTCGGCCATGTTGAGCACGATCCGGCAAAGCTCCTCGACCTGTATATTCAGGGCCGCCAGGAGGCAAAGCGCTTGTTGGGAGATATCGAGGCGTTTGTCGAGCGCTAGCGTCGCGACGTCATGACCCATGGACGACATGTGCAGAAACTCTGGTCGGAGCCAAAATACCTGTTGACTCGAGCGGCGAGCGGGGTAATATGGACGGGTTACTTGCAGAGCCCCGTGAATCTCTGTAACAACACGTACTGTACATGGAGGAGTCTAAGTGATTTCGAAATCGACTCACTACGCTAAGCAGGGCGAGGTCCAGCGCAACTGGGTTCTCGTCGACGCCGATGGTGCTGTCCTGGGCCGTCTTGCCACCCAGATCGCAATGATCCTGCGCGGTAAGAACAAGCCCCAGTTCACGCCCAACAGCGACTGCGGCGACTTCGTTGTCGTCATCAACGCCGATAAGGTCCAGCTTACCGGTAACAAGGCCGACACGAAGACCTATTATCGCCACAGCGGCTACAACGGCGGCCTCAAGGCTGAGAGCTTCCGCCAGGCTATGGAGAAGCACCCGGAGAAGGTCATCGAGCGCGCCGTTCGCGGTATGCTGCCCAAGACCACCCTCGGCCGTGCCCAGATGACCAAGCTTAAGGTCTACGCTGGTGCCGAGCATCCGCATGCTGCCCAGAACCCCACGAAGATTGAGCTGGAGGCTTAAAGATGGCTGAGAACACCGTTGTCTACCAGGGTACCGGCCGTCGTAAGAACGCCGTCGCCCGCGTCCGTCTCGTCCCCGGCACCGGCAAGGTGACCATCAACAAGCGTGACGCCGAGCAGTATTTCGGCCGTCATCAGCTCGTTGAGAACGCCCTTGCTCCCTTCAAGGTGACCGACACCGCCGGTCAGTTCGACGTTATCGCTCTGTGCGATGGCGGCGGCATCTCCGGTCAGTCCGGCGCTCTGCGCCTGGGCATCGCTCGCGCTCTTCTGAACGCTGGCGACTACCGTGCTGACCTCAAGAAGGCCGGTTTCCTTACGCGCGATGCTCGCGTGGTCGAGCGCAAGAAGTACGGCCTCAAGAAGGCCCGCCGCGCTCCCCAGTTCTCCAAGCGCTAAGGTTTTATCTCCTTTCGAGATACAATGTACAAGCGGGGCCTGCCGATTCCTCGGCGGGTCCCGCTTTTCTTTTTCGACTAGGGTGGGCGGTTGCATATCGCCTGCTAGGGAAGGAGCGATCCTATGCCCCAGAACATCTTCGGTACCGACGGCGTCCGTGGCGTCGCCAATGCCGACCTCTCGTGCGATCTCGCGTTTCGCCTGGGCCGCGCGGCGACCAAGTTCCTTGGTCCGGATATCTGCATCGGCCGTGACACGCGCCTTTCGGGCACCATGCTCGAGAGCGCTCTGACCGCCGGCATTATGGCCGAGGGCGGCCGCCCGCATTGCTGCGGCGTTATCCCCACGCCCGCCGTGGCGCTGCTCACCGTTCAAAACGAGCTTGATGGCGGCATCGTCATCTCCGCTTCGCACAATCCGCCTGAGTTCAACGGCATCAAGTTCTTTAGTCTGTCTCTTATACACATCTCCGAGCCCACGAGACTACGCTGCATCTCGT
>URGY01000023.1 GCA_900547505.1 uncultured Collinsella sp. | reverse complement strand
ACGAGATGCAGCGTAGTCTCGTGGGCTCGGAGATGTGTATAAGAGACAGGGAATCGCCGAGCTTGCCCATAATGGTGGCAAACCACAGGCCGGCGGCAGTCGTAGCGCTCAACAGCACACCGAGCACAGCAATGAGCGCGACGCGGCGAACCGTATGACCGCGACGGCGCTGACGGGCGCGCTCGGAATAGCGGGCAACGTTATCGCGGCTATAGATTTTTGCCTGAGCGCCGGTCGAAGGTCTTCGAGATTCCGTAATGGGCTTTTTCTTAAACATAGGCAACCTGCATTAGTAGATGACGGGATCGGGAACAGTGGCGTGCTCGACATGAGCGCCAAGCGCCTGCAGCTTTTCAACAAACTGCTCGTAGCCGCGCTTAATGTGATGGATGGCCGAGACCTCGGTCGTGCCGTCGGCAATTAGGCCGGCAACGACGAGTGCCGCGCCACCACGAAGATCCGGTGAGGTTACCTGAGCGCCGGAAAAGCCCTTGACGCCGTGAATCATAGCGTGATGGCTCTCGATGCGAATATCGGCGCCCATTCGCACCAGCTCGGATGCGAACATAAAGCGATTCTCGAAGATGTTCTCGGTGATAACGGAGCTGCCGTCGGCCAGGGCGGAGAGCACCATGATCTGCGCCTGCATGTCCGTGGGGAAACCGGGGAACGGGAGCGTCTGGATATCGACCGGCTTGATGCGCTCGGCACGGTTCACATGGACGCCATCCTCGACGCGCTCGCAGTCGATGCCCATGAGCTCCATCTTCTTGAGCACCATGCCCAAGTGAATGGGGCAAAAGCCCGTGACATCGACACCGCGATCGTCGGCCATCAACGCACCGGCAACGATAAAGGTACCGGCCTCGATACGGTCGCCCACCACGCGATGGGTAACAGGATGCAGCTCTTCTACGCCCTCGATGGTCACGACAGGCGTACCGGCACCGACAATCTTGGCACCCATCTCGTTGAGCATGTTGGCGAGATCGACGATCTCGGGCTCGCGGGCGGCATTATCGATAACCGTGGTACCCTGCGCGCGCACGGAGGCCATGATGAGGTTCTCGGTCGCACCGACGCTGGCGAACTCGAGCGTGACGGTGGTACCGCGCAGGCCCTGGGGCGCGTTGGCGTTGATATAGCCGTGGGCGGTATCGAACTCAACGCCCAAGGCCTCAAGACCCAAGATATGCATATCGATCTTGCGAGCGCCCAGGTTGCAGCCGCCGGGCATGGCGATCTTGGCGCGATGAAAACGGCCCAGCAGGGGTCCCATCACGGCAGTGGAAGCGCGCATCTTGGCAACGAGCTCGTAGGGAGCCTCCCAGGAATCGACCTGGGAGGTATCGATCTCGAGCGTGTGCTCGTCGAGAACATCGATCGTAGCGCCCATACCCTTGAGCACCTTGCCCATCACGTGGACATCGGAAATATCAGGCACGTTCTGCAGCGTCGTCTTGCCCGGCGCCAGAAGCGTTGCCGCCATAAGTTTGAGCGCGGAGTTCTTGGCACCCGAAACAGGCACGGAACCTCCGATGGCGTGGCCACCCTCAACGCGGATAATATCCAAGGTCTACCCTTTCAAAAAGCATGCCCGGGGTGGCTGGGCCATCCCGGGCATGATGTGTTCGCAAATGGTCGAACGCTAAAACGTCTGACTATTGGGCAAGCTTGAGCTTACACCATGCGATTTCATTATAGAGGTAGGCGCGGCGTGCATCATCCTCCGACAAATTACCCAGCTTCTCTTCAAAACCTTGAATATCAGCTTTAACCTTGTCGGCGTCGACGGTCGCCAAATCGCAAGCGCGCTCGGCGAGAACGGTCACGACATCGTCCGCAACCTGGGCATAGCCGCCGGCCACGGCAAACGTGTGGTCGACAGTGCCCATGGCCTTATCGGAAACGCGAACGTAACCGCGGTCGATCGTGCAGATTTCGCTGGAGTGAGCAGGCAGAACGCCAAACTCGCCATCCGTGGACGGAATCGACACAAACGCAGCGTCGCCCTCATAGGCGCAGCTCACGGGGCACACGATGCGGATACGCATAACCTACTTCTCCCCCATCTTGCGGGCGCGCTCGCGCACGTCCTCAATCGTGGAAGCATAGCGGAATGCCTGCTCGGGCAGGTCATCGGCCTTGCCGTCGACAATCTCGGCGAAGGAGCGAACGGTATCCTCGACGCGGACGTAGACACCGGGGTTGCCGGTGAACTTCTCGGCGACGTGGAAGGACTGGGAGAGGAACTGCTGAATCTTACGGGCACGGTTGACCGTAAGGCGCTGCTCCTCGGACAGCTCGTCCATACCCAGAATGGCGATGATGTCCTGAAGGTCGGAGTACTCCTGCAGGAGCTCCTGGACCTTGACGGCGACACGGTAGTGCTCCTCGCCGACGATCGAGGGATCGAGAGCGTCGGAGGAAGACGCGAGCGGGTCGATAGCCGGGAACAGACCGAGCGACGAAATGCTACGCGAAAGAACCGTGGTGGCGTCGAGGTGCGTAAACGTCGTGGCAGGCGCCGGGTCGGTCAGGTCGTCTGCAGGGACGTAGACAGCCTGGACGGAGGTAATGGAACCCGTCTTGGTCGAGGTAATGCGCTCCTGGAGGTCGCCCATCTCGGTAGCCAGCGTAGGCTGGTAACCGACGGCGGACGGCATACGACCCAGCAGTGCGGAAACCTCGGAACCGGCCTGGGAGAAGCGGAAGATGTTGTCGATGAACAGCAGAACGTCCTGGCCGCGATCGCGGAAGTACTCAGCGGTGGTAAGGCCAGCCAGACCGATGCGCAGACGCGCTCCAGGCGGCTCGTTCATCTGACCATAGACCAAGCAGGTCTTGTCGATAACGCCAGACTCGCTCATCTCGAGGAACAGGTCGGTGCCCTCACGAGTACGCTCGCCGACACCGGTGAACACCGAGGTGCCGCCGTGCTCCTGGGCGAGGTTGTTGATGAGCTCCTGAATCAGAACGGTCTTGCCGACGCCGGCGCCGCCGAACAGACCCGTTTTGCCGCCACGGATGTAGGGCTCGAGCAGGTCAACGGCCTTGATGCCGGTTTCGAAGATCTCGGTCTTGGTGGTGAGCTCGTCGAAGCGGGGCGCTGCGTGGTGGATGGGATAGAACTCCTCCACCTCGGGCATGGGCTTACCGTCGACAGGCTTGCCCATGACGTTCCAAATGCGGCCGAGCGTCTTGGGGCCAACGGGCATCTTCATGGGCTCACCGGTATCGGTGGCGATGAGGCCACGCTGCAGACCGTCGGTCGAGGACATGGCGACCGTGCGGACGACGCCGCCCGGAAGCTGGCTCTCGACCTCGAGGATCGTGCTCAGGTGACCGATCGGGGTCTCGGCCTCGACCGTGAGCGCGTTGTAGATCGGGGGCACCGCGCCGTCAAACTTGACGTCGACGACAGGGCCGATGATACGCACGATGCGACCATCACCGGCAGTCGTCTTCTTGGTGGCTTCCTCGACCGCAAGCTTTACGGTGTTATTAGCCATTACTGTTCCTCCAATGCTGAGGCTCCGCCGACGATCTCGTTGATCTCGGTCGTGATCGAAGCCTGGCGCACGCGACTATACGTGCGGGTAAGGGTCGAGATGATCGCGGTGGCGTTTTCCGTCGCGGAGTGCATGGCCTTGCGGCGTGCACCCTGCTCGGCAGCCGCCGAATCGATCAGGGCCTGGTAGATGACCGTCAAGATATATGACGGTACAAGCTTGCCGAGAACATGCTCGGGAGAGGGCACAAACTCGAACGTGGACGAGATGCGCTTAGGGGCGTCGGTCTCGTTCTTACGCGGACCGTGGGCCATAGCGATCATCTCGGGATCGAGCGGCAGCAAGTGCTCGACGCGAAGCTCCTGATCCACGCGGTTCTTGGCGTGGTGGTAGACAAGCTCGACACGGTCAAGTTCACCGGCGCGATACGCATCGCAGATATGAGAGGACATCATGCGAGCCTGATTGAAATCGGGTTCGGAGGAATTGCCCTCAAAGTGCATGATGACGTTTGCGCGGTCGCGGAAATACGTGGCCGGTTTGCGTCCGCACGCGATGATCTCGCACTCGATGCCGTCGTTCGCCCAAGAAGCGGCGAGCTTTTCGGCCGTGCGCTCCACCGTCGTATTGAATCCGCCGGCAAGGCCGCGGTCCGAGGCAATAACGACAATCAGGCCATGCTTGACGCTCTCATGCTTATGCAGCATGGGATCGTTGCCCGAGCAGGAGGCGTCGCCGGCGACCGTCAACATGACGTCGGTCAGCGCCTCCTTATAGGGCTCGGCCTGCTTGGAGCGATCGAGGGCACGACGGATCTTGGCCGTAGAGACCATTTCCATCGTGCGCGTGATCTGCTTGGTCGTGGTAACCGAGGAGATTCGCTTCTTAATGTCGCGAAGGTTGGCCATAGGGCTTAGTTCTCCTCTGATACAGAAACATCCGAATGGTGTTTGGCCATGAACTGCTGCTTGAAGTCACCGATGACGCGCAGGAGCTCAGCCTTGGTGTCGTCGTCGATCTTCTTGGCGCGAACCTTGTCGAGCAGCGAGCCAAAGCCATTGTCCATGTACTCGATGAGCTCGGCACGGAAGGGCAGCACGTCGGCGATCTCCAGGTCATCCAGGAAGCCCTCGTTGCCAGCGAACAGCGCAACGATCTGCTCGCCAACCTCAAACGGTTTATAACGCGGCTGCTTCAGGAGCTCGGTCATGCGAGCGCCGTGGGTAAGCTGCTTCTGCGTAGCCTCGTCGAGGTCGGAGCCGAACTGCGTAAAGCCGGCGAGCTCCTGATACGAAGCGAGGTCCAGACGGAGGTTACCGGCGACCTGCTTCATGGCCTTGGTCTGTGCATCGCCACCGACGCGGGACACGGAGATACCCACGTCGACTGCCGGGCGCTGACCCTGGAAGAAGAGCTCGGACTGCAGGTAGATCTGACCGTCGGTAATGGAAATGACGTTGGTCGGAATGTAGGCCGAGACGTCGCCGTCCTGGGTCTCGATGATCGGCAGTGCCGTCATGGAACCGTAGCCGTTCTTCTTGGACATCTTGACGGCACGCTCGAGCAGACGAGAGTGCAGGTAGAAGATGTCGCCAGGATAGGCCTCGCGTCCGGGCGGACGATGCAGCGTCAGCGACATCTGACGGTATGCCACGGCCTGCTTGGACAGGTCGTCGTAGATGACGAGCACGTGACCGCCGGGGTTGGTCTCGCTGGCGGGCTTGCCGTCCTCGCCGTTGTACATGAAGAACTCGCCGATAGCGGCACCGGCCATAGGCGCGATGTACTGCATAGGGGCGGAATCGGCAGCGGTTGCCGAAACGATGATGGTGTAGTCGAGCGCACCGTGCTCAGCGAGGGTCTCGCGGATGTTGGCAACCGTGGAGGCCTTCTGGCCGATGGCGACATAAATGCAGACCATGCCCTTGCCGCGCTGGTTGAGGATAGCGTCGATGGCGATGGCGGTCTTACCGGTCTTACGGTCGCCGATGATGAGCTCACGCTGACCGCGACCGATAGGCACCATGGAGTCGATAGCGAGCAGACCGGTCTGAACCGGCTCGCACACCGGGGTACGGTCGATGACGCCGGGGGCCTTGAACTCGATGGGGCGACGATGCGTGGCAACGATGTCACCCAGGCCGTCGATGGGCTGGCCGAGCGGATTGACGACGCGGCCGAGCATGGCGCGGCTCACGGGGATATCCATAATGCGGCCAGTGGTGCGGCACTCGTCGCCTTCCTTGATGGAGTCGACGGCACCGAACAGAACGGCGCCGACCTCGTCACGGTCAAGGTTCTGGGCAAGGCCGAAGACGGTCTCACCGGTATCGGAGCTCTTGAACTCCAGAAGCTCGCCTGCCATGGCGCTCTTGAGGCCGGAGACGCGCGCGATGCCGTCGCCTACCTCGTCGACCGTTGAAACCTCATGCGTATCGACCGTCGCGGAGAGGCTCGTGAGCTGCTCCTGCAGTTTCTTGGCGATATCCTGGGCATTGAGGGTTTCGGACATTAGGCTTCACCTCCGTACGAATTAGCAGAGTTTGCGAGGGTCTCCTGCGCGATGCGCAGCTGCGTCTTGACGGAAATGTCACGACGCTCGCCGCGGGCCTCGAGCACCAGGCCGCCCACGATAGACGGGTCGACCTGCTCGATAAGGAATACCTTGCGGCCGAAGTCCTGCTCGCATTTCTTAGTGATGGTTTGACGCAGCTCGTCGTCGAGCGGAATCGCCGTGGTGACGGTCACGCCCACTACATCCTCGTCTTCCTCGGCAACATACTTAAAGGCAGCTGCCACCTTGGGAAGAAGGTCGAGCTGGTCGCGCTTGGACATGGTGTCGAGCACGGCGATGATCTCGGGGCTGGCGCTAGCCAGGCGCTCGATCATCTCGAGGTCCTCGAACACATGGTTCTCAGCCTTGGCGGCTTCCAAAAGGGAGCGCGCGTAGGTCTCGAGTACCTTGTCCTGATAGCGGCTAGTCGGCATTCAGGCTACCTGCTTCCTGGATGTAGCGCTCGATGAGCTTCTTCTGCTCGGACTCGTCCTCGAGTGCCTCGCCCACGATCTTGGTGGCGACGGCAACGGACAGGTCGGCGATGGAGCTCGCGGCACCGGCGTAGATGGACTTGCGCTCGTCCTCGACGGTCGTATGGGCCTTGGCGATGATCTCCTCGGCCTCCTTGTGAGCAGCCTCGATGATACGGGCGCGCTCGGACTCGGCGTCCTTACGGGCCTCGAGAACGATGTCGGCAGCCTGACGACGGGCGTCGGTGACGATCGAGTCGGACTCAGCGCGCTTGGCGATGGCCTCCTGCTTGGTCTTCTCGGCCTCGTCGAGGCTCTCCTCGATCTTCTTGCCGCGCTCCTCCATGGTTTTCATGATGCCCGGCAGGGCAACCTTTGCCAGCACGATCCAGATGATCAGGAAGGCGATAAGCGCCGGGATGAACTCCGCCATCTTAGGGATGAGGATGTCCGCACCGGCAGCGCCGTCCTCGGCGAACGCGGAAACCGGCATAAGCAGCGCGGCCGCGGACGCGGAGAGTGCGATCGCGCTCTTCTGGGATGAAAGATTCATACTTGACGCTCCGTGCTATTTAACGATCAGCGCGACAACGAAGCCGATCAGAGCCAGAGCCTCGCCGAAGGCGGAGCCCATGATGAAGACGGTGAACACGCGGCCCTGGACCTCAGGCTGACGGGCCATAGCACCCGTAGCACCCAGAGCAGACAGGCCGATAGCAAGACCAGCGCCGATAACACCGAGACCGTAACCGATAACTCCCACGATTCCTCCTTTGTCGTGCGTGTCTTATTTCACGCAGGATAACCTTTTTATAACTGCCGGGCTCCATGGGTACGGGCACCGGCGGTTTAACGAATTGCCTTACCTTTAAGGCACGAACGGAAGACTACTCCTCCTCCGCGACCTCCTCTGCCTCGGAGACATACACGGCGGTAAGGACCGTGAAGACGTAAGCCTGGATGGCGCCGACCACAAGCTCGATCGCATAGATCAGGATGAGGATGGCAAGCCAGGCCAGCGAAGGCAGGGCGCCGACGGCGTGGGCCGCGGAAACCTGCTGAAGCAGCGGCTGCATGAACATGCTCGCCATGATGGC
Source organism: uncultured Collinsella sp. (assembly GCA_900547505.1). Taxonomy (GTDB): domain Bacteria; phylum Actinomycetota; class Coriobacteriia; order Coriobacteriales; family Coriobacteriaceae; genus Collinsella. The sequence continues at coordinate 6,899 of URGY01000023.1, read as the reverse complement.
GAACGAGCCCATGACCACGTGTCCTGCGAACATGTTGCAGAACAGACGGACGGCAAGCGTGATGAGGCGCAGGAAGGTCGAGAAAAGCTCGACGACCCACACGAGCACGTTCATCGGGAAGCTCACGCCCTGCGGGGCGAGGCTCTTGATGTAGCCGATCACGCCGTGAGCCTTGCATCCGTAGTAGATGAAGTACACGAAGGCGAAAATGGCGAGTGCGGCGGTGGAGCCGATTGCGCCGGTGCCGGGCTTCATTCCCGGGATCAGGCCGATCATGTTATTGATCAGGATGAACAGGAAAAGCGAGCACAGGAACGGGAAGTGCTTCTTCCAGTTCTCACCCACGACGCCCTTGCCGATATCGTTCTCGACGTACTCGATGATGTACTCGAAACCGTTGACGAAGAAGCCCTTGGGAACCAGGGTCTGCTTCTTCTTGAACACGGCCAGGACGATCAGGAGCACGATCGTGGAGACGATCAGCCAAAACGAGTACTGCGTGATGCCGCAGCTCAGATCGCCCACGACAGGGGTGGAGCTGAACTCGCTGACCAGATGATTAATCTCATCAGGCAGCTTTTCAAAAATTTCCACGACTTACCTTTCGACCTCATGAGGATCTCGCAGCGCCTTGGCGACGCGAACCGTGCAGGCGGCCATAAAGACCACGAAGCCGATCGCCTCGCCCAGGAGGAACATGCGAAATGCCTCTCCGAACAACGCAAACACAACCAAGGTAAAGACGAGCAGGGCGACTGCCGAGACCGCGAGACTCACCATGCCCTTGAGCATGTCCGCATTCTGTTTATCGTCAAGAACCGGCTTGAGCGTAAAAACAAAGGGAAGGAAGGCAATTGCGCCCGCGATGGCGCCTGCAACGATAGCGAGCAGATCGGCTATCTGAAACACTGGCTTCCTCGCTTTCCTTTTTAACGCCTCACAGCACAGTCCCAGCCAAACATTGGTGACTATTGTACGAGCCAATCGCTAAAGTACAACCGTAAAACAAACGGTTAATACGCACCTGTACGTTTTCTTAAGGCCTTCTTTATGCCGCAGGTACGGTAATACGTTTTTTCGAACCCCTCAGCGCAAAACGTCCGTTAACAGAAGTGCGCGTGGACGACTTTTGCTCGCCCGCGCGCACCATTTCTTCGTATTTGTGACCGTAGCCGACAAGGCCCAACGACTAGAGCGTACCGTAGATGCGGTCGCCGGCGTCGCCCAGGCCGGGAACGATGTAGGCGGCCTCGTTGAGATGGTCATCGATGGCGCACGTATAAATATGTACGTCGGGGTCCTTTTCGGTCAGTGACTTGAGGCCCTCGGGCGCGGCGACGATGCACAGCATGCGGATATCCTTGACACCGCGCTCGCGCAGGTAGCTGATGGCCATCTCGGCCGAACCGCCCGTGGCGAGCATGGGGTCGACAACCAGGCAGATGCGCTGGTCGATATCCTTGGGCATCTTGCAGTAATACTCATGCGGCTCGTGGGTGACCTCGTCGCGCTCCATTCCAATGTGGCCCACGCGAGCGGAGGGTACCAAGTCGAGGATGCCGTCGACCATGCCGAGACCCGCACGCAGGATGGGAACGATGGCGAGCTTTTTGCCGGCAAGCTGCTTAAACGTGGCGGTGGTGATGGGGGTCTCGACCTCGACGTCTTCCATGGGCAGGTCGCGCATGGCCTCGTAGCCGTCAAAAAGTGCGAGCTCGCGCACGAGCTGGCGGAACTGGTTGGTACCGGTGCTCTTGTCGCGCAGGATCGACAGCTTGTGCTGGACGAGCGGATGGTCGACAAGCGTCACACGGGACGTATCGTAGGTGACGGTCATGGGTTGATGCCCCTTTCATTGCGGCCGGAAGATGGCCTTGCTGACAAGACGCATGGCGACGTTGTTGCCGCGCGCCGTGCATAAGTTTAACGGTTTGTTGTATCGAGCAGCTCGTCGCAACCCTACTGAGCGGTGTTGAGCGAACGCTTGACGGCATCACGCCAACCAGCGAGGTTGCTCTCACGGCGCTCGGCGGACATGTGAGGATGGAAGACTTTGACGATCTGAGCGTTTTGCTCCAGCTCCTCCAAATCCTCCCAATAGCCGACAGCAAGGCCCGCCAAGTACGCGGCGCCGATCGCCGTGGTCTCCACCGTCTCGCACTGCAGCACGGGGATATCCAGCAAATCGGCCTGGAATTGCATGATGAACTCGTTGCGCGAGGCACCGCCATCGACGGACAGGCGCTCAATCGAAAGTCCCACGTCCTGCTCCATGGCGCGCAGCACGTCATAACTCTGGTAGGCCATGGACTCGCAGGCCGCACGTACAATGGTCGCGCGACTCGAGGCGCCGGTCAGGCCGCACACGATACCGCGAGCACGCGGGTCCCACCAGGGAGCGCCCAGGCCCGCGAAGGCGGGGACGAAGTAGCAGCCCTCGTTGTCGCTAATCGAAGTGGCGAGTTGCGCGGACTCACTCACGCTCGAGATGATGCCCATGTTGTTGCGCAGCCAGTTCATGGTTGAGCCGGCGGCAAAGATAGAACCCTCGAGCGCATAGCTGATCTTGCCGTCCGCGGCGATACCGATCGTGGAGACCAGACCGTTCTTGGATTCGACGATCTCGTCGCCGGTGTTCATGAGCATAAAGCAACCCGTGCCATAGGTGTTTTTGGTCTGGCCGGGATGGAAGCAGCAGTGGCCGAACAACGACGCCTGCTGGTCGCCCGCCACGCCCATGATGGGTGGCATGTTGGTCATGATGTCGCTCGCGACGCGGCCGTAATCGCCCGAGCTCCAACGAACCTCGGGCATCATGGAACGCGGGACGTCGAAAAGCGCCAGCAGATTGTCGTCCCAATCGAGCGTATGGATATTAAAGAGCGCGGTGCGGCTGGCATTGGTGTAGTCGGTGGCAAAGACCTGACCGCCGGTGAGGTTGTAGATGAGCCAGGTGTCGATGGTGCCGAACATGAGGTCGCCCGCCGCCGCGCTCTCACGCGCACCGTCGACGTTGTCGAGGATCCACTGCACCTTGGAAGCCGAGAAATACGGATCGAGCGTGAGTCCCGTGCGGGAGCGCACCAGTTCTTCTGCGCCCTGCTCGACCAGCTCGTCGATCAGAGGTGCGGTGCGACGGCATTGCCACACGATGGCGTTATAGATGGGTTGGCCGCTTATGCGGTCCCACACCACCGTGGTCTCGCGCTGGTTGGAGATACCGATGGCGGCAATGCGGTCAGAATGGATGCCGCTCTTAAACTGGACCTCCATCATCACGCCGATCTGGCTGGCAAGCACCTCCGTGGGATCCTGCTCCACCCAGCCGGGGCGCGGGAAGCTGGTTTTGACGCTACGACGCGCCTGGGCGACGATGCAGCCGTACTCGTCGACGATGGTCGCGAGTACCGAGGTAGTGCCGCAGTCGAGCGCCATGATGTAGGAACCGCCAAAGCTAAACGAGGCGTCTTCCATACCCAGGCTACCTAGATTCAACGACATCGCTTACACCTTTCTATTGCATCGGGTCGGACAGGACCCGTTCGATCTCTGATGCGGGAAGCGCGCCTTGGCGCAGGATCTGGAGCCCGCCGTGCTGAAACGACACGATGGTCGAGGCGTCGCGACACGGGGTCTCACCGGCGTCGACGGCCACATCGACCCCCTCCAGGATGCGCTCCTCCACCGTGACAAAACTTGCCGGCGCGGGCGCGCCATGCGTGTTGGCGCTAGTACAGGCAAGAGGGCTGCCGCAGGCGCGGATGAGCGCTTGCACCACGGGCGAGGCCGAAGCGCGAAGTGCCACCGTGTCGTCGGCGGCGCGCATAAAGGTCGGCACGCAGGGGGCCGCCTTGACCACGATAGTCAGGGCGCCCGGCCAGCATCGTCGGGCGAGTACGCGGGCCTCGTTAGGGATATCCACGCCATAGCGGTCGAGTGCCTCGGCATCATCGACCAGCCAGGCAACCGTTTGGGTGAGCTCGCGCTGCTTGAGGGTAAAGATACGACGATAGCCGGTGCCGAGTGCGGGGACCGCGGCGCCGTTGACGGTGGCCTGCGGATCGCGCGGCCACGGCAGAGGTTCACTTGTATCTTGTGGAACGGCATCCGAGAAGGCGTTGACCGCCACGGCGACACCGTAGACCGTTTCGGTTGGAATAAGCGCCAGGCCGCCGCGACCGAGTAGCTCGGCCGTGCGCTCGACTGCAAGCCGATGCGGCTCGCGCGCTCCCTCGTATACCCGATAGACCGTCTGCATGTGTATGCCAGCCCCTTACGCCCTGGTGCAAGTTTGTTTACTGTGGGGCATTCTCGCACGAAACGTTCAACCTATTTGCCCAGAGCGCATGTTGGTTTGGTGAGCGGCTCTAGTAGTCGGTGAAAGTGAGGGGGTTATTGGACGGCTACGAACTTCTTGGGTCTTCCGGCGTGACGTTCTTGGGCGGCGTAACGCTCGATGCTGTCTATCGTTATCATCCGACGGCCATCGACGAGTTCAACATCGAGCTTTCCGGCCTTGACCAGCGCGGTAATCCGCGGAGCGGAGACTTTGAGGTCCAGCGCCGCGTCTTTAAATGTTCGGCACGCCGCTTCCCGAGCGTCCTCGTGGTCGATTTCGACTGAAAGGGCCACGACCTCGGCCGAGCGTTCGTACCCTGCCGGAGTCAAACCGTTGTTGAGGTCGTCGGCCAAAAACGCCATCAGCGCCTCGGTGGCATGGGCAATCGTTTCTTCGCGCGTATCGCCATCGGCAAAGGCGCCGGGAATCTGCGGGAAGCTGGCGCAGTAACCGTCGTCTTCTTTTATGAGAACGCAGTCATAGGTAAATCGCTGCCTCATTTTGCCTCCAACTACCATCCGGCTTGACGACGAATACTTGCCCACGTGCCCTTCTTTGGTCGATCACCACCAGAGCCGTTCACGGTGACAGCACGGTCGCCAGAAACATACTTAGCATGACTACCGACTTGCGCGACCTTCACGAATCCATCGTGCTTGAGTAGGGCAATGATTTCCCGAAAGGTAGGAGGTTGCATGGGCCGACCTCTTTCAGCCGTCCTAATTATAAACTACTTTATAGTTTTTGCTAACCAGTTAATAAATATTACTGGCGCTGTTTGGGCTCGGTGACGATGCCTCGGACGATGCGGGGGCGATCGGTGAGGTCGTGGACGATACGCACGTCCGAAAGGCCTGCCTGGCGACAGAGCTCGGCCGCGGCATCGAGGGCGCCCTCGTAGAGCTCGCAGGCAAACAGGCCGCCGGCGCGCAACATGTAGGGCGCCGCGTTGAGCAGGCGGCGGAAGATATCGAGGCCGTCGGCACCGCCCTCGAGCGCCAGATCGGGCTCAAAGTCCTTGACCTCGTGCGGCAGCGAGCGCATGACATCGGTGGGGATGTAGGGCGGGTTGGAGACGAGTACGTCAAAGGTGCCCCACTCTTCGCGGGGAATGGAACTCACCAGGTTCGTGAGGCTGAAGGCGGCCTCGTCGGACGTGAGGCCAAGCGCATCGCGGTTTTTGGTAGCAAGGTCGATGGCGCGCGGCTCGATATCGGTAGCAGTGCAGGTGACGTGGCCGCGACGCTCCCAGGCAAGCGAGAGCGAGATGCAGCCCGTGCCGCAGCCGACCTCGAGAACGCGGGCAGTGCGGGGCTCGGCTGGGGCAGGTACGTTGGCCTCGGCGGCATCTTGCACGAGAGTCGTCTGTTGGTCGTTGCCCTCAATGGCGATGCCGTATTCGTCGAGCTCGGGCTCGGCGGCTTCCGCGGCTTCGGCTTCTGCTGCCCGCGCGGCGGCTTCCTCGGCCTCGCGGTCGGCCAGTTCCTCGGCATAGGCACGGCTGCCCAGTACGTCGCCGCCTAGCGCCGCCTCATCGGCAGCCGTCAGGTTAGCGGCACGGCGCTCGGCGGTCGCGCGTTCGTCTGCCAGCGCGGCCTCGGCTTTGCGAGCCTGCTCGACCTCATCGTTCCAAGGCAGCTCCACGCGCTGACGGGCGGCAGCCTCGGGGCTCAGTACCTCGGCATCCAGATAGTTCAGGACTTCCTCGACGAGCATCTCGGTCTCGGGGCGCGGGATGAGCACGCCGGGGGCGCACGCGACGTCAATCATGCGAAACTGCGTGCTACCGGTGATGTATTGCAGCGGCTCGCCCTTCGCGCGACGGACGACCGCCGCGTGCATGGTCTCGAGCTGCGCTGCGTCAAGTGTCTCGTCCATGCGCATATACAAGTCGATACGCGCCAGGCCCGTTGCCGCACACAGCAGCCACTCGGCAGAAAGACGGGGATGCTCCTCACCGCGCTCGGCCAGGTACTCCTTGGTCCACTCGAGACAACGCTTGATGGTCCAGATCTCGTTTGCCATGGGGCCCTCCCCTCTTAAGCGCCAGGCGGCGCGCGAATGTCGGAGCAGATTGTACGCGAGGGTGGCACGCGGCAAGGGACGATTGGAAGCGATTATCGAGAATCAGCCCAGAATTTTGCTTGGAGCCTGCCTAGAGTGTTCATTCGTCGACGTCTAAATCTGCATCCGTCAAGCTTTTGGCAAGGTTGCCCCAAAACTGACCAATATCAAACCAAATAGTTGCCACATTGCTTGACGAGCGACGCGGTAAAAATCACTCCGCGACTTCTCGGACGATTTTTGGAGCAATATTTTCAATAGCAGATGAATGCCGATATTTCTTAAAGCAGGTAAATAGCTTAATTTCTAACAAGCAGATTAAATAAACCCGAAAAGTAATTTACCCAACCTAGTCATTTAAGAACGTCCCCAATGACTACCCAATGACTACCGCATCCGGAGCAAGGCAACGCCGCAGGTAGAGGGCGGACAGCGAGCGACGTCCAGAGCGAACAAGTTGGCATGAAAAAGGCAAGGCATAGACCTTCTGGTCATG
>URGY01000022.1 GCA_900547505.1 uncultured Collinsella sp. | reverse complement strand
ATCTACACAAGGCTATTCGTCGGCAGCGTCAGATGTGTATAAGAGACAGGCTCCACCGAGGGTACGGCGCGCGTGCTGCGTGGCGGCAACGTGACGTGCGAGGTCGTGGAGAAGATTAGCGGCCCGCACGACGGCGAGCGTCCCAACATCGGTGACCTGATTGCCGATGGCAAGATCGCGGTGATCGTCAATACACCGTATGGCCCCGGTTCTCGTGGCGACGGCTATCTGTTGCGTACCGAGGCGGTGCGCCGCGGCGTGACCTGCGTGACGGCGATGTCTGCCGCCAACACGTACGTGAGTGCCATCGAGGCCGTGCGCGAGGACCAGCAGGGTCACGGCAGCGCCAACGACATGGGCATGGACGTCATCGCTCTGCAGGACCTGCCGCAGCACACGGTGTAGTGTGACCTGTCCGGCCGGGGCGGAGGGGGCCGAATTTCCCCCTTCGCTCCGGCTGCAAGCAGAGTCGCTCAGTGGCAAATTCGGCCCCCTCCGCCCCGGCCTGCGGTGACTTGGCTGCACCGTGTGCTGTCGAAGGGGCTTCGCGCGATGACTGGGGCTGAATAAAAAGTGAGTGTGGGATCCGCCGTTCGTTCGAACGGCGGATCCCACACTAATATTTCAGCCAACGTACGTCATGGCAATTCCCGGTAGGTCGCAGGGTGGCGGCTGAGCCTTTCCCTCGGGAAACTTCGCGAAGCCCAGTTCCCGAGGGAAAGGCTCAGCCGCCACCACAAAGACCGCAGGGACGGGAGCAGCTATACTACTCTCAGTAGTTAAGGGTCGCGGATCCGCCGCGTCGCCGCTCTCAACAGGAGGTCTTTGTTTATGGCAGATCAAAAGCCGGTTGTCGGGATCATCATGGGTTCCAAGTCCGATCTAGGCGTTATGGAAGGTTGCACCGCTGAGCTCGAGGCACTGGGCGTGCCCTATGAGCTCGTGATTGCAAGCGCGCACCGCACGCCGGCGAAGGTCCACGAGTGGGCTTCGACTGCTGCCGATCGCGGTATCAAAGTGATTATCGCCGCCGCTGGCAAGGCCGCTCACCTGGGTGGTGTCGTGGCTGCCTTTACGCCGCTGCCGGTCATCGGCGTGCCTATGAAGACGAGTGACCTGGGCGGTATGGATTCGCTGCTGTCGATGGTGCAGATGCCTTCGGGCGTGCCCGTGGCCTGCGTTGCCATCAACGGCGCCAAGAACGCCGCCATCTACGCCACGCAGATTCTAGGCGCTTGCGACCCCGAGTACCGCAAGGTTATCGAGAAGATGAAGCAGGAGATGGCCGACGCCTAGGCGTTCTGCCGTTTCACCGCAGTATAAGGAGAGCCATGTCCGACTATCAGGGAAAACGATTCAAGGCTTCTCAGATTCCCGATCCATCGAAGCCGGGTGCTGCCCATGCGGCGCAGCAGGGTCGGGCATCCTCTCCTCAGCAGCCGCGCGCGCTGCGTCCCGTGACACCGGCGACGCATCGTCGACAGGACGCGCCAGCCGCATATCGACCTTCATCTTATAGCAACGCTAAGAAGCCGCCCCGGTCTTCATCGCATGCCGCGCCGTCGGATTACACCGAGCCGCCGCGCAAAAAGCGCCGCTCCATTATTCCCATTCTGCTCATCATCATCGGCATCGGTCTGATTGTCGCCGCCGCCGCTATCTTTATTAATGCTCAGATTGGCTATAAGCAGGCAAGCGATTCGTACCAGAAAATCGAGAAGCAATATGTAAGCGATAAGGACGCCAGCGGCGTGCCGATTATCGACTTTGATGCACTTGCCCAGACGAATCCCGAGGTTGTGGGTTGGATTTACGCGCCCGGCACCAACATCAACTATCCCGTCGTGCAGACCAACAACAACTCCAAATACCTCAACACGCTGTTTGACGGTACGTCCAATGCATCGGGTGCGATCTTCTTGGACAGCGACGATACCGCGCCGGGCATGGTGGATCAGCAGACCACGATCTACGGCCACCACATGAATGACGGGTCGATGTTCAATGTGATCTCGGACACGACCGATCAGGCGACGTTCGACAGCATAGAGTACGTGTATTACATCACGCGCGACGCCACCTATAAACTGCGACCACTGGCGACCAAAGTTGTCGAGGACACGTATGCCAAGGCACGCACGCCCAATTTTGAGGGCGATGACGGGCTCAAGAACTACCTGTCCGAGATGCTCGACGGTGCCTCTGCCGTGGCGAGCGATGCCACCGATCGTGCCGCTTCGGCAACCAAGGTCGTGACGCTTGTGACCTGTCGTTCGTTATCGCTGAGCAACACGCGTGCTGTCATGGTGCTCACGCCGGTCGAGGAATAAGTTGTTCGAGAGTAGCTAAAAAGCCCCGTTCCAAATTGGCTACTCGACGACGGTAAGGGAGAAATGATGCTCGAGAATGGCAAAACGATGCCTTCGGTTGATGCTTGGCTGCGCGAGGCCAAGGCCGATTCGTCGGCACCTGCGTGCGGTATGTATCTGACACATAACGGTGTGGTGCGCGCGACGCCCAAGGCCGAGGCGCGCGGTGTCGAGACCGATGGCGTGGCGCCGGGCCACAAGGTGGGCGGCATGGTGTTCGGCTACGACGCCAGCAAGGTGCAGGCTGCTATCGAGGCCACGCGCGCGATGCCGGGTATCGGCTATGTGCGCGTGTGGCTGGCAAGCGGCGAGCTTGCCGTAGGTGACGACATCATGCTCGTGCTCATTGGCGGGGACATTCGCCCGCATGTGGTCGATGCGCTGCAGGCGCTCGTTGGCACCATCAAGAACGAATGTGTGAGTGAGGTCGAGCGCGAGGCGTAGAGGCTTGCGTCGATAGAAGGGTCGTTTATAAAAATGCCCGCCGGTACGTGTGATACCGGCGGGCATTTTACGTTTTGGGCGCGGTGGGCGCTACACGCGCGTCGCATCCTTGGGGCTCATGGTCATGCTCTGGAAGCGATTCTCCATAAAGTCATTATCGAAGTACTTGCCGTAGAACTGCGCAACGGGAATATCCGGTTCCGTGTCGTTGACGCGCTGATACCAATAATCGAGCGACTGCAGCGTCATAACGCCATCGACCAGCATAATGATGGTGAAGATGACGGTAGCGGAGTAGCGGCTCTTCCACGGAATCATGTTGATGAGCTTGAGCAGCCTCGGCAGCAGCAGCTTGATCCAGATAAGGCCACCCAGGCCCCACAGACAGGCAAAGCCCGTGCAGGTGCGTCCGCCCGTAAGGACGGCGAGCGGGTCGGGCATGCCGAACAGCTTCATGTGCGAGTAGCTCCACGAGACCACGCCAAATGAGGTCTGCATAAACCAGCCCACGAACACCTCAAAGCTCGCGCCGAGCACAGCGCTTACCAGGAAAATGATGATGGGGTTCTTTTTATAGAAGCGGTTGAGCACCATGGTCATGAGTACGGCACCAAAGCCATAGATGGGGCTGAAGGGACCAAACAGCATGCCGGCGCGGTCCTGGTAGACGCCTGGATCGTTGACCGTCATGTGCCAGATGTCCTCGGCGATCAGGCCGAGCACGCAGCAGACGAGGAATACCCAGAACAGGTTGAAGTAGTTGAGCTTGATGTAGCCCTCGCCGGTTTCATCGCGGCCGAGCATGCCCTCGTCCGCGGCGTCGCGGTCGAGCATCTCCTGCAGGCGGCGCTGGAGTTCGCGCTCCTGGCGCAGCGTGGGGTCGACGGTGGCCGAAAGTGCGATGAGGATGACGAGCTGGACGGCGGGGCGCAGCAGGAAGGGTCCGATGCCTTGGAGCATCACGTCGACCAAAAGCTCGACGACGGTAAATGCGATAAGGATGTAGGACAGGCGGGCGGCGTTGCGGCGCTGGTTTTTGATAAGGTCCAGGCCAAAGATGATCAGGATGACGGCACTGGCAGCCGAGAGCATGATGCCGGCGACAATCAGTCCGACCGCGACGAGCGTGTTGTCGCCGAGCTTGGCGGCGGCGTTGCCGTTGATGAGTGCGGTGATGACCTGCCACATAAAGGCGGCGACCGACGGGAGCGTGCCCACGCCGGACAGGATGCACAGGACGGCGTACACCTTAATGACGAGGGGGATCTTCTTGACCTCCGTGGCGCTGGGGACGCTGGGGTCGAGTTCGTTTCGATTCATACAGAACCTTTCTCGCTTTGTTGTAGGTTATAAGGATACGCCGCCGACCTGCCAAAAGACAGGACGAACGTCCCAATTGCAACTTTGTAATCCCCAACGGTGGACGTGGCGGCCATCTGGGAGCGCGGGCGCTTGCACTGGGCAGACCGATAAAATGTTTGGCCGCAAAACGGATTATTAGCTCGGTGGGCTTTTAAAAAGCGCTGCTCATGCGCGGGGGAGCGTGTCGCGCCGTGCGTATAATAAGGCGGGTAACGCCAAAATACGAGGCTCTGAGGGGATGCCATGTCTCAAGAAACCATCCGCGCGGCCGAGCGTTCCGCGGGACAGGTGAACGCCATGTCGACGTATGATCCGGACTCCGACCAGCTGCATGAGGAATGCGGCGTTTTTGGTGTCTGGGCGCCCGATCGCGACGTGGCTCGACTGACGTACTTTGGCCTGCGTGCATTGCAGCACCGTGGCCAAGAATCGGCGGGAATCGCTGTTGGTGACGGCGGTACGGTTATGGTCCGCAAGGATCTGGGCCTGCTCGACCGTGTGTTCTCCAATGCCGACTTGTCGACGCTCTCCGGTCAGCTGGCCGTGGGGCATGTGCGCTATGGCACCGCCGGCGCCAAGAGCTGGGAAGCCTCTCAGCCGCACCTCTCTACCATCAACAGCGTCATTATCGCGCTCGCGCACAACGGCACCCTCGTCAACACCGACGAGCTGCGCCGCCAGCTGATCGAGCTGGGCGTGCCGTTCCTCTCCAACTCGGATTCCGAGGTCGCGACTAAACTCATCGGCTACTTTACTCAGCGTACAGGCCATCTGCGCGAGGGCATTCGCAAGACCATGGAGCTCGTGCGCGGCGGCTACGCCATGACGCTCATCAACGAGCAGGCGCTCTACGCATTCCGCGATCCGCACGGCATTCGCCCGCTCGTGCTGGGCAAGCTGGTGGACGAGGGCTTGGACCAGGCCGATGCCGCATCCGTTTCGCAGCTGCCGTCGCAGGACGGCGCCGCGACGGTCGACGCCACCACCCACGTCACCCGCGCCGGCGGCTGGGTCGTCGCCTCCGAGACTTGTGCGCTCGACATTGTGGGTGCCGAGTACGTCCGCGACGTCCGGCCCGGTGAGATTTTGCGCATCAGCGCCGAGGGCCTTGTGTCCGAGCAGGGCGTGCCTGCCGCCGAAGAGCCTGCTAACTGCATTTTTGAGCAGGTCTACTTTGCTCGCCCCGATTCCATCATGAACGGCAAGAGCGTCTACGCCTGCCGTTATGACATGGGTCGTCAGCTGGCACATGAGGAGCCCGTCGAGGCCGACCTGGTCATCGGCGTGCCCGACTCCGGCCTGCCGCCCGCGGAGGGCTATTCGCACGAGAGCGGCATTCCCTTTGGCGAGGGCCTCATCAAGAACCGCTACGTGGGACGCACGTTTATCGAGCCCACGCAGGAGTTGCGCGCCATGGGCGTTCGCATGAAACTCAACCCGCTGCGCGACAACATCGAGGGCAAGCGCCTAGTCGTCATCGACGACTCCATCGTCCGCGGTACCACCATGGTGCAGCTCGTCAAGATGCTGCGCAACGCCGGCGCCAAGGAGATTCATATCCGCATCAACTCGCCCGAGGTCATCTGGCCGTGCTTCTACGGTATCGATACCGACGTGCAGTCGCAGCTTATCAGCGCCAACAAGACGGTCGACGAGATCTGCGAGTACATTGGCGCCGATTCGCTGGCCTTCCTTTCGGTCGAGGGCCTGCTGAAGGTCATGCCCAAGGGCGGTTACTGCGATGCGTGCTTTACCGGACGCTACCCCGTGGCGATTCCCGAGAGCTTTGGCCGCGACAAGTTTATGGAGGGCTTTAAGCCCCGCAACCTGGACAAGCCGCTGCACTTTGACGACGACGCCGTGGTCGAGAAATACGACGACCGCAGCTGGGAAGAGGAGCACGGCGAGGCCTAAAATCTGCCATGTGGGGACAGGTTTATTTTGGTAGGTTTTACCTGCTGTTTTGTTGATATGACGGCGCGTGCTGTTATGGCACGCGCCGAAATGAACGCAACTATGAGCACCGTTTGGCGCCCGCGCGGCGCCACGGTAGTGGGAGAGGAAGGCTCAGATGAGCGACAGCAAGCATGTGACGTACGAGGACGCCGGCGTCGATACCGCCGAGGGCGGCCGCGCCGTCGACGCTATTAAGCAGATGGTCAAGGACACCAACCGCCCCGAGGTTATCGGCGGCATCGGTGGCTTTGGTGGCCTGTTCTCGGCCGCCGCGCTTAAGGATATGGAAGACCCGATCTTGATCAGCGGCACCGACGGCGTGGGCACCAAGCTCGTGCTCGCCCAGATCATGGACCGTCACGAGACGGTGGGCCAGGACCTGGTCGCCATGTGCGTCAATGACATTTTGGCTTCGGGCGCCGAGCCGCTGTTCTTCCTGGATTACGTTGCCATCGGTCACATTGAGGCCGAGCACATGGCAAAGATTATCAAGGGCGTGGCCGACGGCTGCAAGCTCGCGGGCTGCGCGCTCGTGGGCGGCGAGATGGCCGAGCACCCGGGTGTCATGGCCCCCGCCGATTACGACCTTGCCGGCTTTACCGTGGGTGTTGTCGATCGTCCCAAGATGCTCGACCCCGCGAACGTCCGCCCCGGCGACGTGATTCTGGGCCTGCCTTCCACCGGCGTGCACTCCAACGGCTACTCGCTCGTGCGCAAGGTCATCGGTGTCGACGGCATCAAGCCGGGCACGCCCGAGGCTGCCGCTAAGGCCGAGGAGCTGAGCCGTCCGCTCGAGGAGCTCGGTGGCGCTTCGCTGGCAGACGCCCTGCTGGCCCCCACGCGCATCTACGTCAAGCCGATTCTGGAGTTGCTGCGCGGCGGCGCCAACGTTCATGCCATTGCCCATATCACCGGCGGCGGTATTACCGAGAACCTCAACCGCGCGCTCGCCGACGACGTCGATGCCGTGGTCACCCGCAACGGCGCCGAGATGGGCTGGGATGTTCCGCCCGTCATCACCTACGTGTCGCGTCAGGCCGAGCTCGCGCCCAACGAGGCATGCAAGACCTTCAACATGGGCGTCGGCCTGTGCCTGATCGTCTCCCCCGAGGACGAGGCTGCCGTGACCGAGGCACTGGTCGCGCTAGGCGAGAAGCCGTTCCGCGTGGGCGAGTGCGTCGAGGGTTCCGGTAAGGTCGTGTACTCCGATGAGCGCTAACGAGCAGACGGCTGCTGCCGAGGGCCTGGGCTTTGTGCCCTACACCCGTCCGACCGGCACCGATACGGCCGAGCCGCTCAAGATCGGTGTGCTCATCAGCGGTTCGGGTACCAACCTGCAGGCGCTGATCGATCTGATCGCTGCCGGCAAGCTCAACGCTTCGATTGAGCTTGTGGTGTCGAGCCGTCCTTCGGCTAAGGGTTTGCAGCGCGCTGAGCGCGCGGGCATCCAGACGCTCACGCTGTCCAAGGATGTCTATGCCGACCCTATTGCCGCCGACGAGATCATCGCGCACGAGCTTCTCGAGCGCGGCTGCGAGTATGTGGTCATGGCCGGCTACATGCGCATGGTGCACACGCCTCTGCTGGCGGCGTTTCCCAACCGCGTGGTCAATCTGCATCCAGCGCTGCTGCCGAGCTTTACCGGTGCGCATGCGATCGACGACGCGTTTGCGCGCGGTGTCAAGGTGACCGGCGTGACCGTGCACTTTGCCAACGAGATCTACGACAACGGCCCCATCATCGCCCAGCGCGCGCTGGCTGTTGAGGAGGGCTGGGACGTCGACACGCTCGAGGAGCACATCCACGCGATTGAGCACGTGCTGTATCCCGAGGTCGTGCAGATGCTCGCCGACGGCCGCGTCCACGTGCTGGAGAGCGGCAAGGTCGCAATTGACGCGCCTCGCGGCTAGCGGCGCACAGTACAATTTAGCCGAGTAGTCAGGGTGGTCATTGGCGCCAAGGCGCGCGTGGCCACCTTTTGTTTTTGGGTAGTCATCGGGGACGGTCTTTAACGACTAGTCATTCAAGAACGTCGCAGGTGACTAGGTGAGAGAGGTGAGCGCATGGCGGATAACGAAGCGCTGTTTACGCCTGAGCTAGTGTTTTTTGATTGGGAGTGTGCAACGCCGGATGAGGTGTTTGCGCGGCTCGAGGGCGAGCTTGCCCCGCGTGGCTACATTGCATCCGGTTGGCTCGACGCCGTTCGCACGCGCGAGGATGCCTATCCCACGGGTCTTGCCATGCCGGCGGCAAACATTGCCATTCCGCATACCGATCCGGGGTTTGTGGCCAAGCCCTATATCGCGGTGGTGAAGCCCGCCACGCCCGTGACATTTAACGCTATGGCTGGCATGGGCGCTCCGGTGCCGGCGCAGATCGTCATCAATCTGGGCATCGCCGAGCCGGGCGGCCAGGTCGAGGCCCTGCAGGCGCTCATGAACATCTTTATGGACGCCGATGCCGCAGCCGACGTGCTCGGCCAGACCACGTCCCAGGGCATGGTCGACGCCATCCGCCGCCACTTCTAAGGTGGGGCTGAGTCGGCACTTGGGGACTGTCCCTAACTGTCGGCTGCCAGAGCTGTCCCCTCTGCACCAAAATGGTGCAGATTAACCTGTCCCCAATGCACCAAGCGTGTCGCGGGGGCCGCGTTGTGACACAATGGCGTTTGTTCGATTCGTTATGCGAAAGGCCAACTATGGCAAATAAGAAAAAGAACTCCGAGGCCGCGCCGACGCCCGAGCAGCAGGCCCGCGCTGCCTCCAGCTCTCGCAAGAAGCAGCGCAAGACGTACGTGTCTAAGACCGTCAAGATCGTTCTGGTGGTCATCGGCGTGCTGGCGATGCTGCTTTCCGTCTCGGCGATGGCGTGCTCCGGCCTTATGTCGCAGGCTGAGGACACCTCGGGCTACAAGCTGACCGGCGGTGTTGCTGCCACTATCAACGGCACCAACCTTACCGAGGACACCGTGACCAAGCAGATCATGAGCATGCGCACGTCCTACGGCTACACCAAGGATGAGGATTGGGCGCAGTATCTGGTTGACAACGACCTCACGCCCAAGAAGTACCGCAAGCAGCTCATCGACTCCTACACGCAGCAGATTCTGCTTCAGCAGGCACAGAAGGAGAACGGCGTGACGGTGTCGGACGAGGAGGTCGAGAAGGCTTGGAAGGACGCGTGCAAGAGCGCGGGCGGTGCCAAGGCCTTTAAGAAGACCCTCAAGACCTACGGCTATACCGAGGACACCTACAAGGACTCGCTCAAGGAGAGCCTGGCGCAGCAGAAACTCAAGGATGCCGTGGCGCCCACCAGCAAGCCCAAGGACAGCGAGATCGTCGATTACATCAACGAGAACCTGTCTAACTACAACGATGCTCGCCGCTCGTCGAACATCCTGATCAAGGTTGATTCCGACGCTTCCGACGAGGACAAGGCTGCCGCCAAGGCCAAGGCACAGGAGTGCCTGGACAAGATCAACTCCGGTGAGCTGAGCTTTGAGGACGCCGTTGAGCAGTACTCCGAGGACACCGGTTCCAAGGAGAAGAAGGGCGATGTGGGCTGGGATAAGCTCACCACTTTCGTCGACAGCTACCAGACGGCGCTCGAGGGGCTCAACAAGGGCGACGTGAGCGACGTCGTCGAGTCGACCTATGGTTACCACATCATCAAGTGCACCGACTACTTCCATGTCGATAATCAGGTCGATGACATCAACCAGGTGCCCAAGGCCATCAAGAAGTACGTTTCCAATGTGGTGAAGACGCAAGCGGCCAGCACCGCGTACAGCGAGTGGCTGGAGCAGTACAAGAAGGATGCCGACATCACCGTTAACCCCATGCCCAAGGACGTGCCGTACAACGTCAGCCTGAAGGGCGTCACCAAGAGTTCGACCGACGATTCGTCGACGACTGAGTAATCATGGGGCGGCGCTCGTGTGAGTGCCGTCCGCACTATTGAGGAGGATTTGCAGATGACCAACGAAGAGCTGCAGAAGGAAATGATTGCGGCCATGAAGGCCAAGGACAAGGTTCGCCTGTCCATCATTCGCCAGGTCAAGGCCGAGGTGAAGAATATCGAGGTCAACGAGCGCCGCGATGTGACCGAGGAAGACGTCAACAGCATGATCAAGCGTTTGATTAAGCAGACGAGCGAGACGTTGGAGATGTCCATCAAGGCCGGTACCGACCAAGAGCGTACCGACAACCTGACCGAGCAGGTCAAGATTCTGGAGAGCCTGCTGCCCGCGCAGGTTTCGGGTGAGGAGCTCGAGGCCCTGATCGAGCAGGTTATCGCCGAGCTGGGTGCCACGTCCAAGAAGCAGATGGGCCAGGTTATGGGTGCACTCGGCAAGGCCACCGGCGGCAACTTCGATAAGCCGGCCGCAGCAAAGATCGTCGGCGCAAAGCTTGCGTAATTTGTTACGCGGTTTTACCAAACCGCGTAACGGCTCGACGCTGCAAACCCGTACACACGGCAATCTGACGTTCAATTTCAAGGGCGCGACCAGAAGGTCTGCGCCCTTTCATTTCACGTCACCTTGCTCGCGTGTACGGGTTTTCGCTGGCTTATGCTCAACAAGGACGGTTGTATTATTTTCGGCGCTCATTGGGGATAGACTTAAATGAGTGCCCAATGAGCAGGTACTCATTTAAGTCTGTCCCCAATGAGTTGGTTAAAGGTTGCGGGTTCTTTACGGGAATGTAGTGTGGGCTGCGGAAACGTGGTTCTTTCCGTACAATAGTTCAACTCGTGTAAACGCAGGGAAGGGACATTCATGGCAGACATGATCGAGATCAAGCATCTCAACAAGTACTTTGGCGACCTGCATGTGCTCAAAGATATCAATCTCACCGTCAAACGCGGCGAGAAGCTCGTAATGATCGGGCCTTCCGGTTCGGGTAAGTCGACGCTCATCCGTTGTGTCGATTATCTGGAGGAGCCCACGTCGGGCGAGGTCGTCATCGACGGTACGCCGCTCACCAAAAAGAACCACCTGGAGATGGCTCGCAAGTACAGCTCCATGGTGTTTCAGCAGTTCAACCTGTATCCCAACATGACGGTGCTAGGCAACCTGACGCTCGCGCCCATCAAGCTGCAAAAGAAGAGCAAGGAGGAGGCGACCGAGATCGCCATCGCCGCGCTCAAGCGCGTCGGCATGGCGCATAAGGCCGGCGAGTATCCGCAGAATCTCTCGGGTGGTCAGCAGCAGCGCATCGCCATCGCCCGTGCCCTGTGCACCAAGCAGCCCATCATTCTGTTTGACGAACCGACCTCGGCGCTCGACCCCGAGATGGTCCAGGAGGTTCTGGACGTTATGATTGAGCTCGCGCAGGAGGACATCACCATGATCTGCGTGACGCATGAGATGGGCTTTGCGCGCCAGGTGGCCGACCGCGTCATCTTTATGGAGGACGGCCGCATTCTGGAGGAGGGCACGCCCGAGCACTTCTTCGATAACCCCGAGAACCCGCGCTGCCGCGAGTTCCTGTCCAAGATTCTGCACTAGGCGCGGTGATGGACATGACGGATATGACGAGGGCGGCCGTGTCGCGCCGTCACTTTTTGCAGCTGGCTGGCGCCGGCATGCTTGCGCTGACGGGGACCGCGCTTACCGGTTGCGGCAACTCCACCAGCGGCGAGGACTCCGACAAGGGGTCCAAGCTTGCGGCCATCAAATCGCGTGGCCATCTGAATGCCGGCGTTAAGAAAGACGTTCCCGGCTATGGCTATTACGACACCGCCAAGGGCCGCTTTGAGGGCATGGAAGTCGATTTGTGCTATCAGATCGCCGCTGCTGTCTTTGACGTGAGCTACAAGGAGGCCCGCGCCCAGGAGCTTGTCGAGTTTACCGACGTAACGCCCAAGACGCGCGGCCCGCTGATCGATAACGGCCAGCTCGATGTGGTCGCGGCGACCTACACCATCACCGACGAGCGCAAGAAGAGCTGGGATTTCTCGACGCCGTACCGCACCGACTACGTGGGACTTATGGTCAAGAAGCGTTCGGGCTTTACCTCGATTGAGGATCTGGACGGCAAGGTCATCGGCGTGAGCCAGGGTGCTACCACGCAGAGTCTGATTGAGCAGATGATCAAGGACAACGGCTTTAACTGCAAGCCCGAGTTTAGGGCCTTTAGCGGCTACCCCATCATCAAGAGTTCGCTCGACGCCGGCAATATCGACGTCTTTGCCATGGACCGCTCCACACTGGCCGGCTACATGAACGAGACCGTTGAGCTTCTGCAGCCCGAGGTCAAGTTTGGCGAGCAGGGCTACGGCGTGGCGACCAAGAAGGGCTGCGACCTTTCGGCCGTGGTCGATCAGGTGATTTGCGATCGCCTGGCCGACGGCTGGCTCGACCAAGAGGTCAAGACCTGGGGTCTTGTATAGGCGCATCGTCCAAGGAAGGAATCAAATGCTCGAAGGATTATTTGACGCCGACCGTTGGTCGACGACATTTCAAAACATGGGGCCCTTCTGGGAGGGCTTTGGCGTGACGCTACAGGTGGTCGTTGCCGGTCTGCTGCTGTCGCTGGTGCTGGGCACGCTGCTAGGCGTGTTCTCTACCACTCGCTCGCGCGTGCTGCGCGTCATAAGCCGCGTGTACGTGGAGTTTTACCAGAACACCCCGTTGCCCGTACAGGTGCTCTTTATGTACATGGCCGGTCCGCAGTTTTTGCAGGCCATAACCGGTGCCGACCAGCCGGTGCGCATCGCACCGTTCGTGCTGGGCTTCTTGGGCGTGGGCCTGTATCACGCGGCCTACATTTCGGAGGTCATCCGCACTGGTATCGAAGCGGTGCCGCGCGGTCAGATGGAGGCGGCCCAGAGCCAGGGCTTCACCCGTGCGCAGGCGTACTGGTACATCGTGCTGCCCCAGACGTTTAAGATCATTCTGCCGCCGCTGTGTAACCAGGCGCTCAACCTGGTCAAGAACACGTCGGTGCTGGCGCTTGTGGCCGGCGGCGACCTTATGTACCGTTCCGACAACTTTGTGAGTCTGTACGGTTACCTGCAGGGATACATCGTCTGCTGCCTTATGTACTTCATCATCTGCTTTCCGCTCGCCATGCTGGTGCAGTGGCTCGAGCGCCGCTCCAAGGAGCGTCCGCGCGGCGTGAGCCTGGCCGAGCTGGGGCTCGACAACGTAGAGGAGGCCTAGCGCATGGAAATCTTCAACGCGACCAACCTGCTCTACATTTGGGGCGGCTTTGTTAAGACAATCGAGATCTCGGCGCTGTCGATCTTTTTCTCGCTTATCTTTGGCACGGTGCTGGCGCTCGTTAAAAGCTATGCGCCCCGCCCGTTCCGTATTTTGGTGAGCGCCTACATCGAGCTGTTCCGTTGCACGCCGAACCTGCTGTGGATTCTGTTTATCTACTTTACGGTGCAGGGTTTGGACATTGTGATTTCGACCATCGCCTTTACGCTGTTTACCAGCGCTGTTATGGCCGAGATTGTGCGCGGCGGCCTCAACTCGATTCCGCGCGGCCAGTTTGAGGCAGCGCAGAGCCAGGGCTTTGGCTTCTTTGCCACCATGCGCTACATCATTCTGCCGCAGACGTTTAAGACGATCATTCCGGCGCTGTTTAGCCAGTGCACGACCGTCATTAAGGACAGCTCGTATCTTTCGGGCATTAACGTGGCCGAGCTCATGTACACGGCAAATGTCGTGATGGCCCACGCGATCGACTTGTCGCAGGTTCTTATGCTCTACGGCCTGGTGTTTGCGATGTACTTTGTGCTCAACTTTGGTATCTCGCTGCTGGTCCGAGCGTATCAGCGCCGCATCGTAGCCGCATAGTCCTGCTCCCCCAAGCACGGCACCTTGCCCCTCAATCGTCGCTTGCGTACATTTAGTACGCGGCGCTTCTCTTTCGGGCAATCTGCCGCACTTGGGAAACCAGGACGGCGTAAGTGACAAAATGGGAATCAGGAATCGCCTATTTCTCATTTGTTAGAAAGGAATCGCGATGAGCGATCTGGAGAATAAGAAGAGTCCTGTGGTCATTACCATCGCGCGCGACTTTGGCGCCGAGGGCCACGAGATTGGTCGTATCCTCGCCGATGAGCTGGGGATTCCGCTGTACGATAACGAGCTGCTGGTGCGTGCTTCGCTGCGCGCGGGCGAGTCGCTCGACAAGATGGCCGCCTACGACGAGCGTCTGGCCGTGGAGAACATGGCGTTTCTGCCCGACCGCTACGATGCGCGTTCGTACTCGGACAAGTTGTTCCAAAAGATGAGCCAGGTGATTTTGGATCTGGGTGAGACCGAGAGCTGCATTATCGAAGGCCGTCTGTCCGATTATCTGCTGCGCAACAACCCCAATCACATCGCCGTGCTGGTGACTGCGCCCTTTGAGGACCGCGTCGAGATCGTGCGCAAGAAGCGCGGCCTCAACAAAAAGAAGGGCGCCAAGCTGGTCAAGCAACAGCAGAAGGCGCGCGAGGCGTTCTATAAGCGCTACAGCGCCGGAAAGTGGAAGATGACGAGCGGTAAGGATATCGTTGTCAACCGCGCCAAGTTGGGACGCGAAGGCTGTAAAGACGTCATTGCCGCTGCCTACCGCTACAAAGTGGCGCAGCTCGAAGGCTAGCCGATCAAAACCACCACAAAGGGGACCTGTCTCTTATACACATCTCCGAGCCCACGAGACTACGCTGCATCTCG
>URGY01000021.1 GCA_900547505.1 uncultured Collinsella sp. | reverse complement strand
CGGCAGCGTCAGATGTGTATAAGAGACAGGAGCCCAACGGCTCCGCCAACTTCATCACGGCGTTCTTCCGCGCTCCCGAGGTCACCGAGGCAGTCCGCGACCTGCTCAAGGCCCGCGATGGCCTGATGCTGGGCATCTGCAACGGCTTCCAGGCCCTGATCAAGCTCGGCCTGGTGCCCTACGGCGACATCGTCGACGCCACGCCCGATGCGCCCACGTTGACGTTCAACACCATCGGTCGCCATCAGAGCCGCCTGGTGCGCACCCGCATCTCGTCCAACCTGTCCCCGTGGCTGTCGCAGTGCAGCCTGGACGACCCCTACACCGTCGCCATCAGCCACGGCGAGGGCCGCTTTGTCGCCAACGACGAGGTACTCGCCCAGCTTATCGCCAACGGCCAGGTCGCCACGCAGTACGTGGGCGAGGACGGCAAGCCCAGCACGGATCTTTCTGTCAACCCCAACGGCTCCGCACTCGCCATCGAGGGTATCACGAGCCCCGACGGCCGCGTCCTGGGCAAGATGGGCCATGCCGAGCGTCGCGGCGACAACCTGTACCGCAACGTGCCCGAGCATGTCCCCGGCGATAAGTTCATGCCGATCTTTGAGAGCGGCGTGGCCTACTTCGCTTAAACCTTTCCCATCGGGTACAATCCCTTCGGGTAACAACACCCGCCACCGACACATCCGGTGGCGGGTTCTTTTTTGCTTCGCGCATGTAGGAAGGACATCATGGAAAGCCGCAAGCCGTATCTCGCCACCCTGCCCGGACTCGTCCTGGGCTGTCTTGTTTGCTGTGCGCTTTGGGGGTCGGCTTTCCCCTGCATTAAGATCGGCTACGCGCTCTTTGGTATCCCGGCGCACGATAGCGCCTCGCAGCTGCTCTTCGCGGGTCTGCGCTTCACGCTTGCCGGCATGCTGGTCATTGTTGGCATGAGCGTGGCCCAGCGCCGTCCGCTCGTTCCGCAAGCGCGCGATATCAAGCCCATCCTCACGTTGTCGCTCTTCCAGACCATCGGCCAGTACTTCTTTTTCTACCTTGGTCTCTCCCGTGCAAGCGCTATGTCGAGTTCCATCATCGAGGCCAGCGCCAACTTCCTCGCGATCCTCTTTGCCGCCCTGGCATTTCACACCGAGAAGCTCAATACGGCCAAGGTGCTTGGCTGTGCGCTGGGCTTTGCCGGCGTCGCGCTCGTCAACCTTTCGGGCGCAGATGGCACCTTTGGCTTCAGGCTCGATGGCGAGGGCTTTATCCTAGCCTCCACCGTCGCGGGTGCCCTTTCGACCTGCCTGATCGGCATCTTCTCGCGCGAGCACGACGGCGTCTTGCTTGCCGGGTGGCAGTTCTTGGTCGGGGGCCTGGTCCTCACCGCCACCGGCTTTTTGATGGGCGGCGCGCTCTCCCCCACGGCGATTGTCCCCGCCATCGCGCTCATCATCTACATGGCGCTTATCTCCGCGGTCGCTTACTCGCTGTGGTCGCGCCTGCTTGCCGTCAACCCCGTCAGCCGCGTCTCGGTCTTTGGCTTTATGAACCCGGTCTTTGGCGTGCTGCTGAGCGCGCTGCTGCTCGGCGAGGGCGCTGGCACGAGCCCCGTTACCGTCATAGTTGCCCTGCTGTTGGTCTGCGGCGGCATCATCATTGTTAACAGGCCCAAAAAGGTCTAACGAACTGCCCTTATTTAGTAGAGGGGATTCACATGCTTTAGCTTAATGGAGTACATCGGAGAGCCAAGGGCCGCCATGCACGCAAGCGTGTGCCCTTTTTCTAGCGTATTTGTACGCCGGCTTTCTTTTTCTCGGCCTTGACGCGGTAGAGCTCCGC
This sequence comes from uncultured Collinsella sp., assembly GCA_900547505.1. Taxonomy (GTDB): domain Bacteria; phylum Actinomycetota; class Coriobacteriia; order Coriobacteriales; family Coriobacteriaceae; genus Collinsella. The sequence continues at coordinate 13,017 of URGY01000021.1, read as the reverse complement.
ATCGGCAGCGCGAAGTAAGTCTTGCCAGGTGTCAACGCTATCGCCGACCCACGCGTAACCGATGGACATCCGCAATGCATACGGCACCTCGGCACGAGCGAGCTCGTCGTTAATCACCGAACACAGGTCTATGATGTCCTGCTCCGCCGTCGCCTTTTGAAGCACCACGAACTCATCGCCACCATAACGTGCGATAAAGCCACCAGACGCCGAGCAGACCTCTTTGAGCGTAGCAGATATGACCTGGAGGGCATGATCGCCCTCAACATGTCCATACCGGTCGTTAATCTGCTTAAAGCCGTCAGCGTCCATCATAAGCAGATACACACCCTCGGCCTGGTCAGTACCCGAGAACAGCGACAGCATATAGGTCTCAAAACGGTTGCGATTGTTAAGGCCAGTCAACGGGTCGGTCGAGATCAGCTGCTCCTGGCAGATGATGTAGAGCAGCAGGATGCTCAGCGTTATACCGACGCAAAGGCCCGGTACCGAAAACAAAACCTGGAAGGTACCGCCCACCAGAGCGGGAACCGCAAAAAAGGCGAGGGTGCGATAAATGGCCTTCTTTTGCAGGCTTTCGACTTTTCGAGCCTGAATAAAGGCATGCAAGGACGTATATATGACGTAGCAGTAGCTCACGATGGGCTGGATCATATAAGCAAAGCCGCGACGATATACGCCCTGCGCATCGATATAGAACATAGCGTGCGTCCAGTAGCTGGTAAATGCCAGCACGACCACCAATGCGGTTGGCAACGTTAAAAGTACCACCCTGTAGGGCGTGGTCAGGAGCCGTGAGCCCTGCATCGTCTCGGAATAGAAAAACCAAATGAGGCACGCGATGGCGAACAGCGAAAACGAAACCGCGTTGGAAATCCAGTTGGCCGTGATGCCTACAGGAGTGCTCACGCCGTCCGAGAGCGTCCAGATCATATCGAAGAAAATGTAGGCAGCAGACGTGTAGCCCAGCATGCTAAACAAAAGCTGCTGGGTGCTCGAGAACAGGGAGCGACGGCTTCGCACGGCAAGCCCGATAAGAATAATCATGCACAGCAGGAATATCTCGATCTTGAGTGCCTTAACCACTAGACGCCCTCCCTTCAATATCCAAGTGGTCAGAATCGCCCGATTCGTGTCTGGGCAATAAACGCCCCTTACTCCGCAGGGGTAAAGGGAATAATAGCAGAGCGCCCGAACGTTGCTGTAAGACAGCTCTCGTTCGGGCGCTCTGACGGCGCGAATTGCACACGCCGGCTTGATTGACTCGCGTCGACGATTACTCGCCGTCGATGTCGGTCGCGACGGCCTCCTCAATAGCCTCGACGCCTTCGACCGACAGATCCTCTTTGCCGTGGCAGAACTTCTTATCGACCCAGCCAGTCAGAATCGGGGCCATGATTGCCGTGATGATGACGGCGGTGGCGATCTGCGCATAGGCGGTGGGCGCAAGCTCGGCATAGCGCGGAGCGACCTCGGCGAGGGCGACCGGCGTGGTCATGGCCGTGCCGGCAATGGTGGAGCAGGCAACGGCCGCCTTGCCGTTGCCGCCACACAGGCGCTCGAAGGCAAAGGTGATGGGACCGACGATAAAGAGCGTGATGAGGCCCAGCAGGATGCCCGAAATGCCGCCGGTGATGAAGCTCGAAAGGCTCATGGACGCACCGAGCTGAAAACCAATGACAGCGATCGCGGGATTGGCGCCGGGGACCAGCAGGTTCTTGATAAACGGGAACAAGTTGCCCAGGACCATGCCGATAACAAGCGGCAGGATGGATCCGATGATAGTGCCGACGGGGATGTTGGCGAGACCCGAGACACCGAGGATGATCATCGTGACGGCGGGGCCGGCCGTAAAGAACAGGATACCGACGGCGCCCTGCTCGGACTCATCGCCGAACTCGCCCATGATGCCCGTATAGAGCGCCATGTTGCAAAACGTAATGCCGCCGATGATAGACACGGAGCTCAGACCCAGGAAGTTGTCGTTAAAGAAATATGCCACGCCTAGGCCGAGAGCCGCTGCGACGACCAGCTTGGGAATCAGCACAACGATGCCGGTCTTGATGGCGCCCGGCGTGGACTTAAAGCTGATGCCGGCGCCCACAAACAGCAGGATCGCGGCGACGATGGTATTGGAGCCACCACGGCAGGCAGCCGTAAAGAAGCCGCCGATCTCAAAAACCTGCGGGCAGAAGGTGTTGAGCAAAAGACCGACGATCATCGGATAGATCATGATGTCGCCCGGAATGCGCGGGACCTTGAATTTCTTTTGCTCGTTGGCGGTTGCTTCCTGTGCCATGAAACCCCCATTTCCGCTGACGGGGTACAAAAGCCCACGTCACGCTTTGCTACAGTAAAGTTTGACCATGGTACCAGAAGAAATAGACCAGCTCGGTGAAAAATTCGACAAGTTGGGATGGAACGAGATTCGGCGCCCGCGACGCCACCCCTATATAAGGCTCAAGACGATATAGAGTACGATGCCCGAGACGCAGCACCACAGCATCGATTTTGTCTTGACCGCCACGACCACGACGCCGGCGGCCGCAATCCAGGGAACCAAGGCAGGCCAGAGTCCCGCGTCGAACGCGCCGGGGCTCACCAAGTCGTTGGCGACCAGCGCGGCAAAGGCAGCGGGCGGGATATAGCCCAGGGCCTCGGTAATGCGGGGCGACAGGGTCCGCCCGCGCAAGGCAAACGCCGGCGCGATGCGAAAGAACGCGATAGCAGCCCACGACGACAGCCACAGAACCAAGAACTCGTTAACGGGCATCGCGGGCACCTCTTCCGTCAAATACAGCATCGCACGCCAGCGCAATGGCAATGCCGACCACGACGCTTGCCGGCACGGCAATATTCGTGAGGCCCAAGAACTTGCATACGGCGACGGACACCGCGCCCGAAACCGCCGCGACAACGTTGCCGCGCGACAGCCGCTGCGAAAAGAGCAGGCAGATAAAGAGCGAGGTGCAGACAAAGGCTGCAATGGCGGTGGGAACATCGACAACGGTGCCGACGATGCCGCCCGTCGTACACGAAACGCCCCATGTTGCGATAAGGATCACGTTGAGCACGAAGGACTCACGCGGGCCCCAGTCGTCCTTCTCGACCAAATTGGCTAGCGAGATGCCGTACGCTTCTTCGGTAAGTGTCGCGGCAACAGCCAGCGTCTGACGCTTCGAGGCACCCCTCAGATGCGGTGCGATCGATGCCGAGTAAAGCGCAAAGCGCGAGGAGATTGCGGCGACGCTCGCGACGATCGATGCTGCAGGCACACCCGCCAGCCACAGGTTGCAGATCATAAACTGCCCGCTGCCCGTCACAAACGTGCTGCTCAGAGCAAAGACCATCCAGGGCTCCATTCCCGTCTGCCCCACGATCATTCCGCACGGCGCGCCTATTGCAACATAGGTAAGCATCACTGGCCAGACGGTTCTAACGATTTTGAGCACCATACGTTTCTCATCCTGACAAGGTCTCCGAGCCGCATGTAGCGACACGGCAGAATCATCATCCGGCAGCAACCGAGTTCACCTACAATTGCCACCGGATCGAAAGACACAACTTTTTAGGAAGTCATTATGACAGCTATCGATCGAGACCGGGCGCGCGCGGCCTTCAAAAGCTACACCGATGCCTACGACGCCACCAACCCACGCATCGCGCTCAAAATCGAGCATACGTACCACGTGGCCGAGGCATGCGATGCCGTAGCGCGCGAGCAGGGCTGGTCGTCAGAAGATATTGACCTGGCATGGCTTTGCGGCCTGCTACACGATATGGGCCGCTTTGAGCAGCTGCGACGCTGGGACACCTTTAAGGACGCCGAGAGCATGAGCCATGCGGCGCTGGGCATCGAGGTCCTCTTTGGCGAGAATCCCGCCGATGCACCCGCCGTAACGAGCATTCGCGACTTTATCGATGACCCGGCAGAAGATGAGCTCATCCGAGCGAGCATTGCCTATCACAGCGATTTCCGTCTACCCGCGCAGCTCGACGAGCGCACGCGGAGCTTCTGCGATATCGTGCGCGATGGCGACAAGATCGACATTATGCGCGCCATCGCCGACAGCACTGTCGACACTATCCTCAAGGTGGACGAGAAGACGTTTCTCGGCAGCCGTTTCTCGTCGCCGACACTTGCCGCCTTTGACGAGCACCGCTGCGTCGCACGCGATGAACGCGACGAGCCCGCAGACTACCTGGTGGGACTCATCTGCTTTATGTTTGAGCTCGTCTATCCAGCGAGCCGCGCGCTGGCGCGCGAGCAGGGCGATATCTACCGCCTGCTCGACGCGCCTTTTGGCATCATGCGGCCCTTTACCGACCCCGCCACGCAGGCAACTTGGAGCCGCCTTAAGGACGAGATGCGCGACTGGCTGGCGCGCGCCTAGCGCTCAAGCTGAGCCAGCAGCTCCTCGACGACCTCGACGGCATCGCCGACAACTTTGTACTGGGCAGTACCAAAAATGGGGGCATCCGGGTCCTCGTTGATGGCGATAATGCACTCAGCCCCACCGATGCCGGCAAGATGCTGGATGGCGCCCGAAACACCGATACTCACGAGAAGCTTGGGCGAAACCGATACGCCCGTCTGGCCAATCTGATGGCGATACTCCAACCAGCCGGCCTCCACGACAGGTCGCGTGCAGCCAAGCTCGGCTCCCAGAGCCTCGGCGAGCCTTCGCATCAGCGGCAGATTTTTCTTGGAACCAATGCCGCGACCCACCACGACCAGGCGCTCGGCATCGGCGATCGAAGCCTGCTGTCCCCACTCCTCGGCGGGAATCGAGATCTCGACACGAGCCTTAGCATCATCCGCAAGTGATATCTGGGTGATCGTGCCGGAGCGGCCGTAGTCAAAGTCGGGCGCCATAAAGATACCGGAGCGCACCGTTGCCATCTGCGGACGGTGGTTGGGGCAAATGATGGTGGCCATCAAGTTGCCGCCAAACGCCGGACGCGTCTGTTGCAGCAGTCCCGTCTCTGTATCCATCGAAAGTACGGTGCAGTCAGCCGTAAGGCCCGTCTGCAAACGCACGGCAACGCCGGGTGCCAGTTCGCGACCAAAAGCGGTCGCACCGTATAGGATGGCCTCGGGTTTGCGTTCGGCTACCAAATCGCAGATCAAGCGGGCGTAGACCTCCGCATCGTTTTGGCGCAGGCGCTCGTCGCGACAGGCCAGGACTTCGTCGGCGCCCGCGCAAACCAGATGCTCCAGGTCCCCGAGCGAGCCCTCAGGGCTCATGCCGACCAGTGCCACCAGACGGCAGCCGCGAGCATCGGCAAGCTCGCGCCCCTTGCCCATAAGCTCATAGGCAACGGGAGTCACCGTATCGCGCTCGTCGGTCTGCGCGAATACCCAAATGTCTCGATATGCATCAAGGTCCACCGCACCAGCAGCCTCGTCACGCTCGATCGAGATAGCGTTGACAGGGCAGGCGTCGACACACCCACCGCATAGGATGCAGCCGTCGGTTACATGGGCGCATCGGCTGGGTCGCTCGCCTTCCACTACGATGCCGCCCGAGGCACAGGCGCGAACGCAGCGACCGCAGCCGATACAGGCTTCGCTATCGATAATCAGTCCGCCCATCTATGCCATCCCCTCGATAATCTTGGCAAGCTTTGCCGCCTGCTCGGACGCCGTCCCCTCAACGGTCTCGCACGTTTGGTCACGGTCGGGCACAAACGAGCGCACGACCTGTGTCGGCGACCCGGCAAGGCCGCAACGCGCGGGGTCGGCGTTCACGTCGGCGGCACTGACCACGCGCACGTCCACCTCCTCCGCCGCGCGAATACCGGCAATACTCGGCATACGCAACTGGCCAATCTCCTTGGCAGTCGTCATCGCGCACGGCATCTCAAGGTACACCGTCTCCTCGCCGGCATCGCATCCGTGAACGAGCGCCAGCGAGTCACACGTCGTAAAGCCTGCGCTTTGCACGCAGCTCACGTCGGTCACGCAGGGAATCTCAAAGGCACCGGCAAGCTCGGGACCAATCTGGGCCGTATCGCCATCCACCGCCATCTTGCCGCAGATGAGCAGGTCGAAGTCCTCGTCGAGCGCCTCGATGCCGCACTTGAGGGCGTAGGTGGTCGCCAGGGTATCGGCACCTGCAAAGGCGCGATCGGTCAGCAGCAGCGCGTCGTCGGCACCGCGGGCGATGCAGTCGCGCAGCAGCGACTCGGTCGCGGGGATGCCCATCGACACCACCGTTACGCGCACGTCCATGCCAAAGCCGATAAAGTCGTCTTTCAGCGCCAGCGCGCATTCCAAAGCGCTCGCATCAAAGGGATTAATGACCGCCTGCTTGCCATCGCGCACGATGGTATTGGTCTTGGGGTCCATCTTGACCTCGGTGCTGCCCGGCACGGCCTTGACGCACACCACCATATGGAAATCGCTCATCTTCACGCGCCCCCTTTCTGGACAAGCTCATCCAAGAGCTTCTCCGAAAACAGGTTGCCGCGACCCAGCTGCCCGTCGGGATCGAGCTGGAGCTTGAGCCGCGCCGACTCGACCATGGCCTCGTGACCGTACATCGTCTCTAAGAAGCCCGCCTTGATCTTGCCGACGCCGTGCTCGGCAGAAACGGCACCGCCCATAGCCGTTACCTCCGCAGCCCACTGGGCAAACAGCTCGCCACCGCGACGGTAGTCCTGCGCATCGCGCGGCAGGATGTTCACATGCAGATGGTTGTTACCGATGTGCCCCCAGGCAGCAGATTCAAGCCCGCTTTCGGCCAGTGCGCGGCGATAGAGGACCACGACATCGGCAAGGCGTGCATTGGGCACCGACATGTCCGAACCCAGTTTGGTGATGGTGGGATCCGTGCGGCGACGCTCGTCGATAAGCATATTGACGCTCTCGGGGACCGCATGGCGGAAGAACCGCTGGCACTCGCGATCAACCTCGGTGCGCGCGACCCATGTCGCATCGTCGCGGCCACCCGCAAACTCGAGCACCCATCCCAGGTGGTACAGTTCCTCGGTCGCCTGGGCCTCGTCATCGCAGTCGAGCTCCACGTACACACAGACCTTGGCCTCTTTGTCGAGCGCCGGCAGCGAGGCAAACGCCGTCGACTGCTCGCGCTGGCGACGTAGAATATCCAGGGCGCCAGCGTCGAAGTACTCGATGGCAGCCGCATGGGACAGGACGGGACGCACGGAATCGGTAAAGGACACGGCCTTGTCTTCGCTATCGAAAAAGCAGCTCACGCCCCAAACGACCGCAGGCGCCGACTGCAGGGCAATCTCGAGCTCGGTGATAACGCCGAGCGTGCCGCAAGCACCGATAAAGAGGTCGATGGCGTCCATTTCGTCCGCAACGAAATAGCCTGAGGCATTTTTTGTCTTAGGCATGGTGTAGTCAGGAAGATCGAGCTCGAGTGCACGGCCCGCTGCCGTCACGAGCGACAGGTGGCGGCCCTGGGCAAAAGCCTCGCCGCGCTGGAGCTCAAGCAAATCGCCATCAGCCAGCGCGACGTGGAGTCCCGTGATATGCGGGCGCATGGGGCCGTAAGCGTAGCTGCGGGCGCCAGAGGCGTTGCATGCCGCCATGCCGCCCAGACAGGCAGATGCCTCGGTGGGATCGGTGGGAAAGAACTGCTCGGGGGCCTCTTGGAACTCCTCGTAGGCCTCAAGCGATGCCTGGTCCCAACCAGCAGTCGGCAGCACCTTCTTGCTCAGCTGCTTGCGCAGCTCCGAGAGCACAACGCCCGGCTCCACGCGCAGCAGAAATTGGCCTTGTTCATCGCGGCGAAGGCCCAAGTAGCGATTCATACGGGAAGTATTGAGGATATGCCCGCCGTGGGGCACGGCACCGGCGGCAAGGCCGGGTCGGGCGCCCTGAACCGTTACCGGGACACGCTCGGCATGGAGCTTTTCCAAAATGGCACGGAGCTCGTCTTCCGTTGTCGGAAACGAGATGCTCGAGGCCTCGCCCGATGCGCGAGACTCATCGCGACCATACTCTTCGAACTCGTCGGTGAAGGGTTTGATGGTTGCAGACACGCGAACTCCCCCTTTAGCTAACTACAGTGTTTGCAGGGAGATGTTACCGCATCGTTTCGTCGACGTGTTCGAGACCGTCTCCATAATTGGCGATTTTTACGTTCGTGCAATTCGGCGAGCGGCTTGATTTCCTCGGCAGACGATGCTTTTGACACTTATGGCCCCGCCGTCGCCGGCCGCGCGATTGACGCTCGAAAAAAGTTGGAGTATTTTTTGCCGCCTTTTACCTGCGGAGACGCCAATCCGTCAAGCATTTGGTCAGAAATTGGTCAAGTAGCGGCTGATACGGTCGGCGTCGACAGCCAAAACCGATAGAAGTTTTGGCCCAGAAGCAGGGAGGTTCCCATGGCATATTACTGGCCCCAGTACGGCATCGCCATCGAAGTCGACGACGATCCCCATCTCCTACCTTTCGACGAAGAGGCATTCCCCGACACGACGGTCTACCACGTTACCACCGATGTGATCTGCGACCCCGAGTCGTTCTCGGCGCTCGCCCACCACATCGCGCATATCCACGACATCGAGCTCCCTCCCAACTTCGACGAGCTCGTCTACTCGCGCCGTCTGATGCTTCACATGCTCTTTGGAGCGGACCCGTCCACCTTTGCGCGCGTCTATACCACCAAGGATGCCGCATGAGCGCGAAGAGGCCACCCCACTTTGTAGGCCTGGGTCGTCGCAAGAAGCTCATCGTTGCCTGTTTGGCCATCGTCTGCGCCCTTGTCGCCGTAGGACTATACGCTTGGCAGTCGCAGCCCGTACCCGAGGCGGGCGCTTCGGTTACGACGGCCGAGGGCAAAACGCGTCAGGAAATCCAAGATGAGCTCGACGCTATCGTCCGCGACAACATGATGACGATTTCGGTCGCGCCGGTCGCTCAGCTGCAGGAGGACGGCAAGCTGCGCGTCAACGTGCAAAACGTCCAAGACAATAAATTTCCCCAGCGATTCCGCGTCATCCAAAACGACGAGACCATGTACGAATCCGGTGTGGTCGAGACCGGCAAGACAATCGAGACGTGCCCCGCCGGCGACATCAAAGAAGGCGAGGCGTACATCGAGATCCAGGCACTCGATGCCAAGACCCTCGACAGCCACGGCAATCCGACACGTGTCAAGGTGCGGGTTGAGCAAGCCGAGAACTAGCTTTTCCGGCCGACGCGGCACCGCACGCAATTCACCAGCATTCGTCCAATCATCGCGGGGACGGCCCGCGGCGAATAGAAAGGAACGACCATGGACATCACCAGGAACATGAACGGAGCCAGAGCGCTCGTCGTGGGCGCAGGGCTCGCGCTCGCGCTCGCAATGGGCGCTGCCCCGACGCCAGCTATGGCGGCCGGGCGCGTTGGAACCACGAAAGTAATGGTCAGGACCGAGATCGACAACGTTGAGTTCAAAGTTCCGACGGTTATTCCCTTCGTCGCCAAGGCCGACGGCACGCTTCAGGGCCCCTCAGAAGACGCGACCACCATCGACAATCATTCGGCCTACGGCATCCATGTCACCAACATGAAGATCGACGCCATGAACACCTGGACCATTGCCGCCGACGCCAAGGCCGGAACCGCGCAGAACTCCATCGACTTTAAGGTCGGCCCCGACGGCGCACTCCAGAACGCCAGCGCCGCAATGCAGGGGACGGGCCTCGATCTTTCCAAGAACGCAGCCTTCGACATGGGCTACCAGGGCATTGCCGGCGGCAAGGACAAAATTAAGCTCAAGACAAGCGGAAACGTCGCCCGCGTCACGCGCGACATCTTCCGCGTAACCGGCGAAGGCGATCAGGTTGCAACGATCACCTGGACGGTCGAGCCCGGTGCGCACACGGCATAAGGCTATCGCCCTGGCCGCCGCCGTCAGCATCCTAGCGTTTGGGCCAGCCATGGCCTTTGCCCAGCAAGAACAGGCGCAGGCCGCCACGCAAGTGACGGTCGACCTCTCGGAGCTCGACCGCGGCGACCGCGAGGAACCGTTGGCGCAGACAGGCGACAAACGATGGCTCTTGGCAGCAGGCGCCGCAGCAGCAGGCGCGGGAACCGCCGGCCTCGGTCTGCACATCAAACGCAGCCAGAAACAAAACACGGACAGGCCGCACTAAATTAGCTAAGGAGACCCCATGGCATCGAAGAACCTTTTGCCCGTCGTCGCACTTTGCGGCGCGCTCGCAACCGGAACGCCTGTCGCCGCTTGGGCGACTCCCGTCATGGCGGACTCCTTACCAGCAGTCCTAAGTTCCGCCCCAAATCCGTCGAGTACCATTGCGTGCGAGCGTTTTTCGATCGCACAGGCCGCGATCTCAACCTCGGGATGCCTTCGTCGTAATACGGACGGCTCGATAGTCGTGGATATCAAGCGTTCGAACAAGGCAAACGGCTCCCAGGCGGGGTGCGCCGTCTGCACGTGGCGCTCGGTTGTGCTCGATGCGGATGGCGATCCATGCAATTTAGAGCTGCGCATCGACATCGCTTCGGTCGATGACTCGGCGAACGGAGCGAAGGTCGCCTTCGACGGTACGTTTTTTGAGAAAGGAGGCGGTATATGTCTGGGCTGCGCCGCCGCGAATGCAGATGATGCGCAGCCCACCCTCTCATTCACGACATCGTTGCGGCTGACCAAAGCCGGTACCGATGCCATCGCGGCGGGAGAAGCGTCCCTGCTGTTCTACGCCGTCAGCACCAAAGACACAGACGCTCATTTCGAGAAGCCAGCCGGATCACTCAGCCTTACACGAGGGATAGAGGCAGGCCCTATTGAAATCGATGCCCACGCGCAAAGCAGGCAACGCATTCTTGCCGACCCGGCGCTTCTCGAAATGGAGTGGAACGGATCCGGAGCCATCGGAATTCTTCCTTCCGCGCTTGACGCCAAGACGCTCCCCTCAAACGACGAACCCATCAACGCAACCATACAAGAAGAGAGCGCGGACAAAGAAGCAGGTGCGGGCGACACGCCGTCGCCGACAAACAGCGTCCCAGCTTCTTTCGAAGCACCGAATGGGCCCGCTGCCGATTCAAACGATCCCGAGCTCGCAGACAGTCTGGGGCTTGCTGATCCTCAAGAGATCGATGAAGGTAACTGCTGCGTGCTTGCCGCGCTCGACCACACAGAGGTCATCGACGCTGCGAACATCGAAGTTGCCGCCGCCAATCAGCCCGTCCGCAAGTCGGCCATCATCACATTTCCTGAATCCATCGAAGTCGTCTTTTTGCCATCGGGCGAGGTCGTGGCCCCAACACTGCTCACCTTGTTGGGCGCCAAGAATACTAGAAACGAAATTAAAAAGGTCACGGTTGTCGACCCTGCAACGACCGCCAAGCTGCGTCTATACGCCGTTGCTCCAGACGGAGGCAAGACCTTGGAATTCGATGGCGACACACTCCTAGCCTGGCGACGTCTGGACATTATGCAAGACGTCTCGTATCAGATCGAACTCGAAGGGTTTGATCGTGCCCGCGATGCCAATATCATCGCCGCGGCTATTGAATTCCCGCAGCGGCTTATGACACTGCGCTTTGAATACTATCCCTATGTCCCGACAACCACCTGAGGCTTAAATGCTGCGCACCATCCCTAATACCACTTATATAACGTATTAGATGAGTCGCGATGTGCCTCGCATTTCGTTCTGCTACGATTGCCACGTTGGCATCAATACAGGAGGGCTCATGCCGGGCTTGGGAACAATCATCAACGTTGTGCTTTTAGTTGCGGGCGGTCTTTTGGGATTAGTGGGCGGCCGCTTCATTACACCGCGCATCCAAGACACGCTCATGAAAGCATCGGGGCTGTGCGTCCTGTTTATCGGCCTGGGCGGCACCATGCAAAAGATGCTCATCATCGATGGGAAGGCACTGGCGACCACTGGTACCACCATGCTCATTGTCTCGTTCGCCCTCGGCTCGCTCATCGGCGAGGCCATCAACTTGGAGGCCGCCATTGAAAACCTTGGCGAATGGCTCAAGCGCAAAACCGGCAGCGAGGGCGATAACGAGTTCACCAACGCTTTTGTCTCGACTTCACTCACCGTGTGTATCGGCGCCATGGCCATTGTGGGATCGATCCAGGACGGCCTGCTCGGCGACTGGTCCACGCTTGCCCTCAAGGGCGCGCTGGACTGCATCATCGTCTGCACCATGACGGCGTCGCTTGGCCGCGGCTGCATTTTCTCCGCCCTGCCCGTCGCCGTGTTCCAGGGGACGATCACGCTGTTTGCCGGCGCACTCTCCCCCATCATGACTACGGCAGCCCTCGACAGCCTTTCGCTCGTAGGCTCCATGCTCATCTTCTGCGTCGGCGTCAACCTCATCCGTCCTCAGACCTTCCGCACGGCCAATATGCTCCCCTCCGTCGTCATCGCCGTCATCTACGCCCTCCTGTTCTAAATCTATCTACGCAGCAGCATCTCGAACACCTGTTTGATGCTGTGCTATGATATGAGGTCACCGAAGCTGCGTTAGGAGAGGAGAGACGGTGGCCGACCAGGACATCAAGATGCTCATCGAGCGCATTATGGCCGAGGCCCGGACCCATCAGTCCGCTCGCTTCTCACATGAGGTCTACGCAGACGAGCCGATTCTCAAGACCGGCCGACAGATGCAGAATTTCCTTCCCGACCAGTACCGCAAGATGCGCGAGATATCGCGCTGGCAGGATGACCCCAAAGGCGGCGCAGGTCGCTGGCTTTCGGAAGCCGAGCTTTTCTACCGCCAGGGCCTGCTGATGGCCGACTTTGAAGACGACTGTCCCTACAACGGCACCTTTAAGTCGTACTTTCCCACCTACAACGCCATGAGCGACCGGCAGTTGCGCGGCTACTTTACCTGGCGTGCCCAAGTGCGCCGCGGAACCGTCGAGGAAACGTCTACGTCCTTTGCCTTTCTGTATCTCTATGAGCTGATTTGCGGCATTGGCGTAGATGACCCGCTCGATGGTTTTAACAAGATCAAGGCCTTTTGGGACTGTCTCTTATACACATCTCCGAGCCCACGAGACTACG
>URGY01000020.1 GCA_900547505.1 uncultured Collinsella sp. | reverse complement strand
CGTAGTCTCGTGGGCTCGGAGATGTGTATAAGAGACAGGGCAACAGCTTGGCGATGAGCGCACGATATGAAGCATAGGGCTCGCGGGCGAGCAGCTCGGCACGGGGAGAGTCGTAGTGTGCGACAACGACCACCGGGCGGTTACGCGGAGACGCGAGCGGGCCCGAGGCCTTGTGGTAGGCGATGACATTTTGGCTCACGCCCGTCTTGCCCAGGCGCGAAACCACGGGATGCCCCGTGCGCTCGAGCACGTAGAGCACGGCACCGACAATGGCCAGCAAGGTGCCGACCAAGCCGATACCGCCGCCGATGCCCATCAGCAGGGCGCCGGCAAACGCAAGAATACCGGTAACGGCAAATGCCAACCTACTGGGCGCCGGGGCATTGAACTCCTGAACCTCGGGGTCAAAGCCGTGGTTGCGGAAGATCTGAGCGATATCCTCGGCAGCCAAGCGCTCTTCTTCGCTGCATGCCGGCGTAATGCCGGTGTTCTGCAGCAGGTGGTTAATATAGTTCTGGGTGTTCGCCATGTGCGCTCCACATCCATAATCCGACAAATAGGCCCAATGCATGCACATTAGAACCGTATATAGTCGAAAGTATACCCCGAGCGAGCGCAAACGACCGAATTCGGCCCATCTTAACGCCCCGAGCGGACAAGGATATAGCCTAATCTCCATATCGGACTAAAATCATGGCAGCAAACCACCTTCTCATGCGAGGACTCTATGACGGCAAGCGACACGACCGAGACAATTAAAAAGGGGGATTCGGAGCCCGGTTTCGATAAAACGGCTCAGCGCATCCTCAATCTTTTCTTTGTGCTCAACAGCTCCCCCGAACCGCTGACGACCGAGCAGATCGTCTTGGATTCTGACCTGGGATATGACTCGGGCAACATCGACTCGGATAAGCGCAAGTTTCGGCGCGATCGTGACAAACTGCTCGAGCGTGGCATCTTAATCAAGGAGGTTCGCCCCGCCGGTGCACAGGAGACCGAGGAAAGCTCGTGGACAATCGACCGCGAGCACACCTTTGCAGCAGGCGGCCTCATCACCGCAGACGACGCCGATATCCTGCTCAACGCCATCGACCAGACACTAGCGGCCGGCTCATCCACTTTTGCCGCACCGCTTGCCGATATTCGCTCCAAGATTGCCTACCTCACCGGTAGGACGACGGTAGACGAGGCGCCGATCAGCCGCTCTCCCACCGTCGATGCGGTTTGGAGCGCCTTTGCCGAGCGTTGTGCGCTGCGATTTTTATATCAGAATGGACGCGGCGAGCAGAAAGAACGTACCGTCTGCGTCTACGGCATGTTCGAGCGCGAGGGCGTGGCGTACTTCTGCGGCCTCGACAACGTCACCGACGACATCAGGACATTCCGCTGCGACCGTATCGTACGCGCTTGGCGTCCTTCGAAGGCCTACGTCATCCCCGCGAACTTCAATCTCAACGACTATCTGTTCTTTGAATTCGATTTTGCCGACCGACCGCCCGTTGCAGCCACGTTCTCGTTCGCCCCTCAGACGCAGATCGATATGATCAACGGCCTCACGCGCGGGCGAGGTGAGCTCGCACACACCGATGTGGGATGGACCTGGACCGTTGACGTGCGCGATCTTGAAGCCGCCGCCTCATTTTGCATGGCCCACGCCATGGACGGCATGAGGCCCATGGCCCCCAAATCGCTCAAGCAGGCGTGGAACCACCTCATCGAAAGGACGGTGCACGAGTATGCCCGTGCGTAAACTCACCAGCGAGCAGAGACTCTCGCGCGCCATCGACATCATGGAAGCCCTCTACGCCGCCGGCGAGAGCGGCATGACACGAACCGAGATTTGCAGTCGCTTTGACATCACGGGGGTATCGCTCGACGAGATTCTCGAGATCGTCTCGACGCTCGCGGACCGAGAATCGGGCGCGCGCATCATCTGCGAATGCCGCGGCGAGCGTGTGGTCCTCACCGGTGACGCCGGGCGTGTGCTACCGCTGCGCCTGAGTGCCGCCGAGGGCGCTGTGCTCAACCATGAACTTGAATCGTTGGGGATCGAGCCACAGACGGCAGCTCGGATTCGACATGCCCTTCTACCCGAAGAGCTCGGCTATAACCAGCGCGTCTTTGACACCGTCAACCACGGGTCGCACTGGCAGCAGCTGAGCTGCGCCATTCAGGACGGCGTTCGCTGCCGTATCTCGTATCGCTCGATGGACGATGCACGGCCACGCGAGCGTCTAGTCGACCCCTTGCGTATTACGGCAAACGGCGACCAAACATACCTGATTGCCTGGGACATCGCGGTCGATGAGCAGCGCACCTATCGCATGGATAAAATCGAGGGACTCACCTTGACGGAAGACTCCGTCGTGTCTCACGCACCGGACGTCGCATCCCTCCGCGATTCCCTTGCCCGGACGCAGCGCAGCGCAAAGCTCTTGATGCCATTCGATATGGCGGAGCATCTGGACTGGGCCGGCATCACCCTAATCGAGCGCAACGGGGCAGACATGGCAACGGTAACCGTGCATTACGGCTCCGAGCGTTGGCTACTGAGCCAGATAATCGCAGCGGGCGGAGCCATCCGCATCTTGGATGACCCCGCCCTGTCAAAGCGTCTGTGCGATATGGCAAAAGCCCTCGTCTGTCCGCTTTAGCGCCGCCGCTCGTGGCGTGCACGCCACAGTTGCAGATAGTGCCCGATCTGCGCCGATTCGATGCGCTGGTAGGAGCTCGTGGGCAGCGACGTTAAGAACTTCTTTCCGTAGCCCTTCGTCACCAGGCGCGGGTCGGCCAGAATCAGCACGCCGCAATCGGTCGACGAGCGGATAAGGCGGCCGGCCGCCTGCTTGACCTCGAGCACCGCCTCGGGCAGCGAATAGCGCGCCCAAGCGCGGTCTTCGCGCAGGTTGCGCTCGCACGAGAGCGGGTCCGTAGGGCTCGAGAACGGCAGCTTGGGAATGATGACGCAGCGCAGCGTCTCGCCGCTGGCGTCGAATCCCTCCCAGAAGGCCTTAAGAGCAAAAAGCGACGAGGTCGGCTCGTTGATAAACCGGTCGCGCAGGCGACGAGGAGATGAGTTGCGCTGCTGGCAGTTGAGCTCCAGACCCGCACGGGCCATCTTGGGCTCAACGCGGGCGTACAGGTCTTCCATGTCGCGCCGATTGGTGAACAGTGTGAGCACCGATCCGCCCATGGCAAGATGGGCGTCGACCAGCACGCGCTCGAGCGCCGTAAGATAGCTCTCACGATCGCGCGGATCGGGAATATCGCCCGCAACGACTACAGCCATGTTCGAATCGAAGTCGTAGCTCGAGTCCAAGTGCAACGATGAGGATGTTGAAGCACCGATGCGATCAAGGCCGACCGCGTGGTTAAAGTGTTCAAAGCTTTTGGACACCGTCATGGTCGCCGAGGCAAAGATAGCCGTGTGAACCTCGGGCAGCCACTCGGTTGCCAAGGCCTCGCCAATGTCGATGCGCTCTGCGGTCATTGACTCTCCGCCGGCGCGCAACCTGCGATTGACCTGCAGCGAATACACGTAGTGTTCATCGGTGCCGTCAATAATGAGTTTGAGGTTCTCGGCCAGCTCGTGTAGGCGGCGCGAGATATCACCCAGGTCGACAACAACCTCGGGCTTGTCGGCGGCGACGGCTTGCACCAGCGCGTCGACGCTCTTGTCAGCTTGTTCCAATGCGTCGATGGCAGTGTAGGCCGACGGTAAGAAATCATGCCAGTCGTCAGATTCGCGCAGCTCGGGGCCAATCCATAGATTGGCATTGTCATAACCCCCACGGGCACGGCGGCCGAGCTCGCGAACGCCATCGAACACGTCGGCGATTGCCATGCTCGCGCGCGCAACCGTCGACGTCGCCTTGGCAGTAAGGCCCAAATAGAGCGTAGAGCCCTCGGAGGTTGCCAAATCACGGGAAACCTGGCTTAGCGCGCCGGTGGTCGAGCCGCCCAGGCGCTCAAACAGAACGCGTGATTCGTCCGCCGACACCACGCGCGCCCACTGACGGCGCGCCTCGCGCTCGATGGAATGGGCCTCGTCGATTACCCAATGACGAATCGGAGGTAAAATCCTGCCCTCGGCCGCAACATTGCGGAACAGCAGGGAATGGTTGGTGACCACCACGTCGGCATGCGCCGCACGACGGCGAGCGCCGTGGACCAAACATTTATCAGGGAAAAACGGGCAGAGGCGACGAGCACACTCGCGCGAGGCTGTCGTAAAGTCGGGGCGGTTAACACTGCGCCACCGAATGCCGAGCGAGTCGAGGTCGCCATCGGCTGATTGACAGACGTACGCCATAATGACCGCGACCGCCGTGAGCGTGTCCGCCGGATCGCGCTTGGTGGTAATCTCGACCTGGCTTCGGCTCATGCGCTCAAGCTTGCGCAGGCACGGATAGTGGTCATAGCCCTTGAGAGCGCAAAATGACAGACCACCGTCCAGTTGCTCGGCAAGTTTTGGCAGCTCATGGTACATGAGCTGGTCTGCAAGATTGTTCGATTTGGTCGCAATACCAACCGTGATGTTGTTACGGCGTGCCGCCTCGGCAAAAGGCACCAGATAGGCCATCGATTTGCCGACGCCTGTGCCCGCCTCAATTACACGATGAGTGCCCGTGACCAGCGCATCGCGGACCTCGAGCGCCATCGCGATCTGCTCATCACGCGGCTCGTAAGTGGGATACATGCGATTGACCAGGCCACCCGGCGCATAGTCTGCCTCAATCTCCTCACGACTCGGCATCTTGAGGACCGGCAGTTCGTCGGCGTCCACCCGATCGTCGGCGCGATCGGCCTTGAGAACGTCAGTACGAGCGGCGCTGAGAGAGAAGATAGAACCAGGGTTCTGCCCTGCCAAGAATGAGAAGATAGGACGATAGGACCAAGGCACATCCGGATGCATGTCGGCTAGGCGCGCCATGAGGCCCTGGGGCAAGTCGGTGAGCGCCACGAGCAACACGCGCCATACGCCACACAGGGCGTCAACGTCGGCATTGGCACGGTGTGATACCGAGTCACAGCCAAACAGATCGGCCATAAAAGACAGCTTGTGCGAGGCCAGGCGCGGAAGCGCGATGCGCGACAGCGCCAGCGAATCGATCCAAATATCGCTCACGTTGACGCCGCCTTTGACCGACTCGATAAACGAGCGGTCGAACGTGGCGTTATGTGCGATCACCGGGCAACCACCGACAAAATCGGCGAGAGCGGCGACGGCCTCAACGGCCGACGGGGCATCTGCCACGTCGGCATTTGTAATGCTCGTGAGCTCGGTAATCTCGGCGGGAATCAGCTGCTTGGGATGCACGAAGGTATCGAAGCGGTCGACGATCTCGCGGCCCGAAAGACGGGCCGCCGAGATCTCGATCAGCTCGTTGTCCTGCACCGAAAGACCTGTGGTCTCGGTATCGAGGACAATCACATCTTCCTCGATGAGGCCGAAGGACTGCGTTTTGGCGCGTTCGGCAAGCGTGGCATAGGAGTCGATGACAAACTGCGGCGTTCCTGACGAAACCGCGTCCTCGATTAGCATGCAATGCCCGCTCGACGAAGGCCCATACGGATCAGGCTGTCACAGACCTGCGGGAACGTCATGTCGTCGGTGTGGCGGATCTCATCCGGATACAACGACGTATCGGTCATGCCGGGAATGGTATTGGTCTCGAGGATAACGGGGCCGTCCTCGCTCACGATAAAATCGCTGCGCGAGATGCCCAGGCAACCGAGCGCCTTGTGAGCGGCACAGGCAAGCTCCTGGGCACGAGCGTAGTTCTCGGGTGAAATCTGCGCCGGAATGCGATGGATGTTTGTAGGGTCGACATACTTCACGTCCAGATCGTAGAACTCGCAGTCCTTGGGCTTACGAATCTCGACAATCGGCAGAGCGCGCACGTCGTCCTCGCCGTATACGCCGACGGTGATCTCGGTGCCCTCGATGCACTTCTCGACCAGCACTTTGTCGCCGTACTCAAACGCCTTGACGATTGCCGCGGGCAGCTCGGAGGGCTCATGGACCAGGGAAATGCCATAGCTGGAACCGTTGACGGCCGGCTTCACAAAGCAGCGCTCGCCACAAACCTCGACGATATGATCGATATCGACTTCATCGCCCACCTCGAGCGCGAGGCCGGGGGCAATAGGAATGCCCGCCTTGGCGTACAGGAGCTTAGAGACCTCCTTGTCGGCACCGCAGGCGCTGGCAAGCACGCCCGAGGCCGTGTAGGGGATACCAAGGGTCTCCATGGCACCCTGCATGGCGCCATCCTCGCCGCCGGCACCGTGCATGGCGATAAACGCCACGTCAAAGCCGCCGGTCGCCATGGTTACCATAAAATCATCAGCGGCCGTGTCGAGCAGCTCCACCGAGGTGTAGCCGGCTTCCTTCAGTGCCACCACAACGTTCTTTCCCGAATTGAGCGAGATCTCGCGCTCGGCGGAATGACCGCCCGCCAAGACCGCTACGTGCATGTTCTCTAGGCTTTTACCCGGCATGGGCAGACTCCTCCTCTATAATTTCTGCAGCTGATACCATATTGTAGCGATACCCTCTACGTTTCCCCAAAATCGAAAGGCTTCCATGAATCCCAGGACTAAATCTCAGGACATTCGCGACTTGAGCCAAAACGATATTCGCGAGCTCGTGGCCGAACTTGGCCAGCCCGCCTTCCGCGCGAAGCAGCTCATCGAATGGGTCTTCGAGAAGAACGTTTGTTCGTTCGACGATATGACCAACCTTCCCAAGGCTTTCCGCGAGCAGCTTAAAGAGGCTTTTGCCTTTGACACGCCCACTGAACTCACCAAGCAGGTTTCCAAAGATGGCTCGCGCAAGTATCTGCTCGAATACCACGACGGCGTTTCCGTCGAGACTGTCGGCATGCCCCGTCGTAACAAGCTTTCCGTCTGCGTTTCCACCCAGGCAGGCTGCGGCATGGGCTGTGCCTTTTGCGCTACCGGTCTCAACGGCCTCAAGCGCTCTCTGACCGCTCAAGAGATCGTCGACCAGGTACTTCATGTATCCAACGACTTTGGCGAGCGCGCCACGAGCGTTGTCTTCATGGGCCAGGGCGAGCCGTTTGCCAACTACGACGAGGTTCTCAAGGCACTGCGAATCCTCAACGACCCCGATGGCATCGGTATCGGCGCTCGTCACCTCACCGTCTCTACCAGCGGCGTTATTCCCGGTATTCGCAAATTTGCCGACATCCCCGAGCAATTCACGCTTGCTGTTTCACTGCATTCCGCCATTCAGTCGACGCGCAATAAGCTCATGCCCGGTGTTAAGAAGTACACGCTGCTTCGCCTTCACGAGGCGCTTCAACTCTACACCGAGAAGACTGGCCGCCGCCCGACCTATGAGTACGCCATGATCGAAGGTGTCAACGATACGAATCCCGAGATGCAGGCGCTCTGCGACTTCTGCGAAGGAACGCTGTGCCACGTTAACCTCATTCAGCTTAACGACATCGAGGGTAGCCCGCTCAAGCCGTCGCCGATTCATAAGGTTGAGGATCTTCAGCGTCGTCTTGAGTCCCGTGGCATCGAGACCACGATTCGTAACTCCCGTGGTAACGATATTGACGCCGCTTGCGGACAGCTGAAGCAGCGCTTCAAAGTTCAGAAGAACGCATAGGGGAGTCGCACCCCAAAACGTTTCATGTGAAACATCGAACGACCCCGGTTGCAGAATATGCAACCGGGGTCGTTTCATTTATTGACCTTTATTTTGAATCAGCTGTTACCTGTCCCATGTTTTACGGCCAAAATAAGGGGTCCTTGTCTCATGAATCAGACAAGGACCCCTCAAAATATGCTGAGTAATTGTTAGGTACCTAATAGCCTACATTTTCCCATTGGTTGCTAACCCAACCTTGATTAATCTTGGGATTCTTCGTTACCTGAGCAGTACGCATGGCAACATCTTCTGTCATAACATCCATTTTCTTTTTGGAAGTATCGACGATATCTTGCGCGCCACGAAGCAAACGACCTCGAAGTTCATCGTCTGTCGCGATCTTATATCCAGCAAAGGCACCAGCCGCAATAGTCGTCACCAATGCAATCGCTGTTAAAATCTTATTCCTCATCTTGGCCACCTTGATCAAACTGAATCATTTCACCAAGAATACGAGAGAGCTCTTCCTCGTCTTTAAACTCAATCTCGATCTTATTCTTTCCACGCGAGCTCTTCACACGCACGTTAGTATTAAATACCTGACGAAGCACACGGGCGGCCTTTTTAAAAGACTGAGGCGTCGCAGGCCTCGGCGTCTTAGGTGTCTCTCCGGCAGAAAACAACGGAGCAAGATTTTCTGTCGCTCTTACGGAAAGACCCTCTGCAACAACTTTCTCTGCAAGTCGAATTCGCGCGTCCTCATAGGGAACTGCAAGAATTGCACGTGCATGACCAGCAGTAAGTTTGCCCTCAAAAATCATCTGCTGAACAACTTCGGGGAGATCGAGAAGACGTAGCGAGTTTGTAATTGCAGAGCGTGACTTGCTGACTGCCTTCGACAATGCCTCCTGGGTCATACCGCTAGCATCGATGAGCTGGCGGTAACCCTTAGCCTCTTCGACGGGATTCAGATCAGAACGCTGAAGGTTTTCGATAAGAGCAAGAGCCAGCATCTCTTCATCATTAACATCTTTAATGATGACAGGCAGCTCCTCTAGACCAGCAAGCTTTGACGCCTGGTAACGACGCTCACCAGCGATGATCTCATAGCCGTTTCCATGCTTGCGAACCAAAAGCGGCTGCAACACGCCATGTTCTTGGATTGACTCGCTCAACTCGCGAAGTTCAGTTTCGTTAAAGTGATTTCGCGGCTGGTTAGGGTTGGGAACGATATCCTCAATAGGTAGTTTCGTTTCAGATGCGGCATTTGAAGCGGATGCAGCCGAACCACCGGTCTCATACTCGGCCTCTGAGACCAAAGCATTGAGTCCACGTCCCAATCCGCCACGTTTCTTCACACTAGGCACGCTTGATCACCTCTTTTGCAAGGTTCATATACGCTTTTGCACCCTTATTTTGAGGTGCATAGGTAATTACCGGTTCTCCAAAAGACGGAGCTTCGGAGATTTTAACCGTACGAGGGATTAGCGTCTTAAACGCCTTATCACCAAAGTACGATTGAACCTCCTCAACAACCTGATTCGATAGAGAGGTCCGCGAGTCATACATGGTCATAAGCACACCATAGGTGTCTAAGCCCTTGTTCAGACGTGATTTGACCATTTTCATTGACTCAAGCAGCTTCGTTACGCCCTCGAGTGCGTAATACTCGCACTGGATCGGAATCAAAACGCTGTCTGCTGCGGTCAAGGCATTGATAGTAAGCAGGCCGAGCGAAGGAGGACAGTCAATGAAAATGAAATCGAACTCGTCCTGAATCGGCTCAAGCAAATCTTTGAGGCGGGTTTCACGAGCGATTGCGCTTACGAGCTCAATTTCCGCGCCTGCAAGCTGAATTGTAGCCGGAATTACGAATACCTTTTTGCAATTTGTATCAAGAACAAGCGATTCTGCCGGCACATCATTCAACAATGCATCATAGATGCAGTGATCAAGGTCTTCTTTTTCAATTCCGAATCCACTGGTGCTGTTTCCCTGCGGATCAAAATCGACAATCAGTGTCTTACGACCCTGCTCGCCCAGTGCTGCCGCAAGGTTTACAGCCGTCGTTGACTTACCAACGCCGCCTTTTTGATTGATAATTGCAATGATACGCGTGTCTTTTGCGCTCTTAGAACGCTTAACGTCGCGAAATCCCACGGTCCCTCCTGGTGTGTATTGAAGCTGTCAAACGGAGGATGTTTCACGTGAAACATTCCGATTCAATATCAACCGCCATGTTTCACGTGAAACATTGCAAGTTGTTAGTATCTATTATGTTTCACGTGAAACATCTAGGCAAGCGGATTCTTCTTTGCCATGCCATTTGCACGAGGCAATGAAACAGATGCTGAATGACTCTTCTTAAGAACAATGAACTCCCTGTGACCCAAGCCTTCAGGCAAATCAATTGCGTCATTCAGAAGCAAAGTGAAGCCGCAAATCTTAGCTACTGACATACCGGAAGCAAGCTCCTCATCCGAAGGATTGCCCTTGGTGATAACAAATAGCCCTCCATCCTTCAGGTACGGAGCCGCATACTCAACAAGAATCGGTAGAGGGGCCAGTGCGCGGGCGGTTACAACGGAGAACTGCTTCTTATGGCTTCGAGCATATTCTTCAAGACGATCATGAACCGCATGAGCATGTTTCAATCCAAGAGCATGGACAAAAGAATTGACAGCATCAACCTTCTTGCCAACAGAGTCAAGATAAGTAGCTTTACGATGCGTGGTTATGGTTAACGGAATACCAGGGAAGCCCGCACCTGTTCCCATATCGAGCAAAGCTCCCTCAGGAGCCTTATTGATATAGGGGAGCAAAACAAGTGAGTCAAGGATATGAAGTACCGCAGCATCTTCTACGTTAAGAATACGGGTAAGATTCGTAGTCTTATTTGTTTCCAGAACCAAATCCAAATGCTGAATACATTTCCTCAGTTCAACATCAGTTACGCTCAAGGAATACTCTTTGCAATAGGAAGTTAGACGGTTCAACATCTCGTCAGCCTGCTGACCAGTAAGTACTAACAACGAAAGCTCCTTTCTGACAAAAATCAGTGTATCGAGAACTTTTGACAAAAAAAGGGGACGTGGAAACCACGTCCCCTAAGCATAAGCTCGAGTAGACTATCGAGCAACAATCACCACATGGCGATCAGGGTCAGAACCCTCAGAATGAGTATCGACGGCATCATTGCCACGAAGTGCAATGTGAACCAGTCGGCGCTCATAGGCATTCATGGGCGGAAGCGAAACACTCTTATGAGTGCGAATGGCACGCTCGGCAGCAGACTGAGCCATGGAGGCAACCTTGTCCTGACGGCGGCTCTTGTATCCCTCGACGTCCACTACAACCGGATACCTAAAGCCAAGCTTGCGGCTCACCAGCAAAGAGAACATAACCTGAAGGGCATCAAGAGTGCGACCATGACGGCCAATAAGAACAGCAAGGTCGGGAGCCGTTACATCCAAAATCAGCTCACCCTCGTCGCCCTCATACTCATCGATAGGAGAGTTGGCGGCATCGAAGTGCGAAAGGATGGAACGCAGGATGGAAATCGCAACATCGGCAATGGTGTCGAGCTCCTCATCGGTCAGCTCTTCACCAGCCTTGTAGCGCTGTGCAATCTCGGGATAATCGCCCGCGACCTGCGGGGCAACCTCCTCAAGCATATCCTCGATGATCTCTTCAGACATAACGTGCTCCAAAAGTTAGGTACCTAAATAAGATTGATATCCCGACTACTTCTTCTTGTGCGGGCGCGGCTTCTTCTCGCGACGGGTAACCTCGACCTGCAGCGGAGCGTTCTTGAGGCGCTCCTCCTCATCGGACTTAGCCTTGTCGATAACCTTCTGCGTCACGAAGATCTGCTGGATAACCTGCCAGGCAGAAGACACATCGTAGTACAGCAGAACGCCGACGGGCAGGCTCCAACCCATCCAAAGCATCATGACGGTCATGACGACGGCCATCATGCGCATGCTTTGGGCCTGCTGGCCAGTTTGATTGCGCGACATATAAAGCTGCGGAATCAAGGTGAGAACGGCAAACAGAATCAGGCAAACCAGCGCAGGCAGCGCAACCATAAAGCCATCGGCAAAGGAAGCGCTCGGCGTGGTGGTAAGGTCAGGCAGGATGTTGAAGAACGAGAACGTGCCATCGTTAAAGTACTGCGGCAGGTTACGCAGCAGCGTAAACAGGGCGAACAGGATAGGCATCTGAATCAGAAGCGGCAGGCAGCCGGCCAGCGGATTGAACTTGTTCTCGCTGTAGAACTTCTGCATCTCCTCGGCCTGACGCTGGGGATCGTCGGCGTAGCGCTCCTGGATTTCGAGCATCTTGGGCTGCAGCACCTGCATGCGAGCCGTCGACTTTGTCGACTTGAGCATAAGCGGCGTCAGCAGCAGACGGATGATGACCACCAGGATGATGATGGACAGGCCCCAGTCGACCGCAAAGGTCTGGATGAGCTTGAGCAGCTCGAAAAGGATGTTAACGATCCAATCCCACATGTAAGTTTTCCTCCGATAGCGAGTGCCCGCTAGGGCACAGGGTCATAACCGCCGACGTGCAGGGGATTGCAGCGAGCGATGCGCCTCACGGCAAGCCAGCAGCCTCTCAAAACACCGTACTTCTCAATCGCCTGGATGGCGTATTGAGAGCACGTTGGGTAATAAATGCAGGCGTCAGGTAATAAGGGCGAAATAACCTGTTGATATATGCGAATAGGAGCGATGGCAACACGTCGCAAAACGTGATTGCTCATCGCTCCTCCCCGGCAACGCCGGCGCGTTTCATAAGCGAACGCAATGCCTTGTCCATCTCCTGCGGCGAGGAAATCCTCGTCTTGGGAGTCGCGAACAAGATGATGTCATAACCCGCAACGGGAAATCCGCAGCTGCGAGCGGCCTCGCGCATCACACGCTTAGAACGGTTGCGCACGACTGCACAACCGAGCCGTTTAGCACCAACGAAGGCGACCCTTCCGGAGTCGCCTTCGCCAACCGATTCACATATGGTCATTCGAATCAGAGGGTGATTGAAACGACGCCCCTGACTGAACACATGCTCGAAATCTTGCCGAGACTTAATAGTCTTCATGCGAGATGTGTGTATCGCTGCTAGACAGTGAGACGCTTGCGGCCCTTGGCGCGGCGACGGGCGAGCACGGCACGACCACCCTTGGTGGCCATACGGGCACGGAAGCCATGGGTCTTGGCACGCTTACGCTTATTAGGCTGATACGTACGCTTCATCTTAAGTTCCTCCTGCTGCATTTCGAGTGTCCGCGGGAGCGCGGACGCAGATATAGACACGTGAGCTTGAAGATTGTAGGGAAATCAATGTTCAAATGTCAAGAAATCAAAGGTAAAAGGTCGCGCAGTTCACACGGTTCCCCCATAAGCTCAACCGAAATTTTCGCCGCATGGCAACTTTTCATGACATTTCATCGAGTTTTCAACAGGTCATGTTGGCAATGTTGAGAACTTTTCGCCAGTTTTCCAAAGTTTTCAACAGGTTTTGAAAAGTTGTCGAAAGATGAGAAACATTGCACGGTGAGCTACTATTTGTTCGAAACCTTTTGAAAGATTGCGAGCGGCATGTCTGACGACTTTTACACTATGGTCGATTCCGGAGACCCGGCACCCGACAACGAACACATCAACGGCGTGCGCGAAAAGCGTGGCGAGGAAGAGCAAGCCGCTGCGAAAGCGCAGACTACCATGTATGCCGCACGCATCGCGGTCTATGACGACATGCTGTCGACGCCGCGCGTCATCGTCATCGAACCTAAGGACGTGCGCACCTATCTGGAAGAGACAACCAACACCGTCTACCAGTGCATGAAAGAGCAGGGCGGGCACATCTCGCTCATGGTTATCCGCGAGATTGTCGAAAACTTTATCCACGCCCACTTTGCAGAGCCCATCATCTCGATCCTAGACGGCGGCGACACCATCCGATTCGCAGACCAGGGACCGGGGATCGACGACAAGGAACGCGCCTTCGACTTTGGCGTTACCAGCGCAAACAGCAACATGAAGCGATACATCCGCGGAACCGGAGCAGGGTTTCCCATGGTGCAGGAGTACTTGGAAAACGCCGGCGGCGCCGTATCCATCGAGGACAACATGGGCAACGGGACCGTGGTCACGGTAAGCCTGAACCCCAAGCGCGTGCAGGAAATCGAGCGAGCCGGAGGGCGGGGCGCCGCCGTGCGCCCCGAGACGGAGCAACCGGCATATCCCCTATCTAGCGCTTTTACACAGCAGCCCGTGGCGCACATGCAGCAGCCTGGAGCTTTTCCCGCGCAAGATCCCCAGGCACCGCTGGGCCACACGGCGCAAAACATGCCGGAGGGCATAGGCTCGGCAGGCCTGGACACAGGCACCGTGCGGCAGACGGCGGCCATGCCAAACGTCCCGCAAATGGGCTACCAACCGTACCCGCAAGGGTATCCTGCCCAATATATGCCGCAGCAGGGATACACCCAGCCGTATCCGCAGCAGTATCCTCAGGGGTATCAGCAGCCGTATCAGCAGATGCCGCAGGGGCAATGTAACCCTTGGGCCCAACAGATGCCGCCGCAGCCTTACCAACAGTGGCCGCAAAGTTTTCAACAGCAGATGCCGCTGACGCAGAGTTCTCAACAACCAGCAGCTCAAATGATGTATCCTAATGCGACGAATCAATACGCACAACCGCAGTCGGACGTGTTTGTAAGCGAACGCGGCAACGCCGCATTAGGGTATCTGGCCCAACATCAAGAGTGCGGCGCAACGGACTTGGCGCGGGCGTTTGGAAACTCCGCACCCACCTGGTCGCGCACGCTCAACGATTTGGCGCAGGCGGGCTTGGTAATCAAACATGGGCAGAAATATCATCTGACCGAAATCGGAAGCGCTCGCGTGCGGGCCCAAGCTTAAGGAACGGGAGAGACAGTGGACGAGGAAGCAAGCATCATCCTGGGAGATGCCATCGCCTTTTGCCAGCGCGATGGCCAAGATGCGCGCCTCATCAACATGTTGGGGCAATCGCGCGCCGTGAGCCTGACCGAGGACACCTTGACGATTGAGGCCCCCTCACGATTTGCTATCGCTCAGCTCAAAAAGCATCAGCCGACCATCGAGGCGTACCTGGAAGAGATCGCCTTTGCACCGATTGCGCTCAACATCGTGGCGCCACAGGGCTCCGCGGCAGATAATGCCGCGCCTGCGGCGGCCGTCGTCCCCCCGGCGGCGCCAGCTGCCGCCGCAGTGCCAGCTCCCGAGCATCAAACCGGCGCTGTCTCTTATACAC
>URGY01000019.1 GCA_900547505.1 uncultured Collinsella sp. | reverse complement strand
CAAGGCTATTCGTCGGCAGCGTCAGATGTGTATAAGAGACAGGGGTGAGCCAAAACGACGTGGAGCAGATTATTCGTCCGACCGGCCTTCTCGACCCCAAGATTGACGTGCGTCCAGTTCGCGGCCAGATTGACGATCTTGAGGACGAGATTCGCGAGCGCGTTGCCCGCAAGGAGCGCGTGCTGGTGACCACGTTGACCAAGCGCATGGCCGAGGACCTGACCGACCATCTGCTCGACGCGGGCATTAAGGTCAATTACATGCACTCTGATACGGCGACAATGGACCGCGTCGAGATCCTGCGAACGCTGCGCGAGGGCAAGATCGATGTTCTCGTTGGCATCAACCTGCTTCGCGAGGGCTTGGATCTCCCTGAGGTCTCACTGGTGGCAATTCTCGATGCCGATAAGGAAGGCTTCTTGCGCAACCGCCGTTCGTTGATTCAGACGATTGGCCGTGCGGCCCGTAACGCCGATGGCGAAGTCATCATGTATGCAGACGTTGTGACCGATTCGATGAAAGAGGCCATCGAGGAGACGCAGCGCCGTCGCGAGATTCAGATGGCATATAACGAAGAACATGGCATTGTGCCCAAGACGGTGCGCAAGGCCATCAACGACATCTCAAGTTTTATTGCCGAGGCCGAAAAAACTGTGGGCTCCAAGGGACGCTCGAAGGGCGACTCTCTTGGCCATGGCGCATTCTATACGCCCGATGAGTCGGGCGAGGGCGGTGTGCCGGAAACGGTGGCGCCCGAGCAGACACTTGCGGAGCAGTTGGAAGAACTGCCACATGACGAGCTTGTGCGGATCGTCGAAACCATGGAAGAGGATATGCGTAACGCTTCTGCCGCTATGGACTTTGAGGAGGCGGCGCGCCTGCGCGATGCTGTCGTTCAGATTCGGGCGATGCTCGAGGGTGCGTCTGAGGACGAGACGATCGAGCGCTTACGTTCGCAGGCCCGCAAGGGTTCCACTTTCGCATCGGGCAGAAAACGCCAGGGTGCACGGTTTAAGAAATAGCGACCAGGCCCCGAGTTCCCTGTGGAGCTCGGGGCCTGTGTCTTTTGCGCGCTGGAATTCGTGCGTTAGAGGTCTGCGATCAGGGCTTCAGCACAACGGATGCCGTCGGTGGCCGCGCTCATGATGCCGCCGGCATATCCAGCTCCCTCACCGCAAGGGTAGAGGCCCGGGGTCGACACGGCATGGCACGTTCGGTCTCGGGTGACAGTGACCGGTGAGCTCGAACGAGTCTCCACGCCGGTAAGAACGGCATCGGGACGGTCGTAGCCTCGTAGCTTTTTTCCGAGTAGGGGAAGTCCCAAGCGGAGCGACTCGACGATATGCTGCGGTAGGGCTTCGTCAATTGCCGTCCAGGTCACACCGAGCGGATAGGTGGGCTTTACCTTTCCGGGCGCCTTGCTGGCGCGTCCTGCGAGGAAATCTCCGACGAGTTGTGCCGGTGCGTTCCAGTTGGAACCGCCCAGGCGATAGGCGGCCGCCTCGCAGGCACGCTGGAGCTCGATGCCGGCGAGCGGGTCATCGTTGGGAAGGTCCTCAGGCGTGACGTTAACGAGCAGGGCGGCATTTGCGTTGCGTCCGTCGCGGGCATTGAGACTGGCCCCGTTGACGCACAGATGGCACGGTTCTGAAGAGGCGGCAACAACCTGTCCGCCGGGGCACATGCAAAACGAGAACACGCTGCGGCCGTTGGGAAGATGGGCGACGAGCTTGTAGGGGGCTGCCCCGAGCGCTGGATGTCCCGCCGAGGCTCCATATTGGGCTCTGTCGATGTCGCGTTGCGGATGCTCGATGCGAACGCCCATGGCAAAGGTCTTTTGTGCGAGGGCCACGTTGTGGTCCTTAAGGAGCTCAAAAATATCGCGAGCAGAATGCCCGCAGGCGAGGATGAGGTGCTTTGTCTCGATTGACTCGTAAGCGGCGTCTTGGGACGATTGGACATCAATGCCGGTGATGGCGCCAGACACGTCGATGCGAATGTCGACGAGCTTCGTTCGATAACGGACGACACCTCCGAGCTGCTCGATGCGCTGGGATATAGCGGTGACAACCGTGGGAAGGATGTCGGAGCCAATGTGCGGCTTGGCATCCCACAGAATATCGCGGGGCGCACCCGCCTCGACGAAGGTTTCGAGGATAAGGCGATGGGCGGGATTTTTTGTTCCCGTATTGAGCTTGCCGTCCGAGAAGGTCCCCGCGCCGCCCAGACCAAACTGAATATTGCTCTCGGGGTCGAGGATGCGCTCCTTTAGAAAGAGGTCGATCGCCTGCGAGCGGCGAAATGCCGGGTCGCCGCGCTCGATAAGCAAGGGCTTAAGACCTGCTTCGGCGAGCGTGAGCGCAGCGAAAAGGCCGGCGCATCCGGCGCCGACAACGACAGGGCGTTCTTGAGGTGCGTCGGAGACGGGGGAGGGGAATGAAGGCTCATCGTCTTCTATCGCGCGTACGCGCGAGCGGTCACGCTCGGCAACGCTGTCGACCGCTTCTTGCTCGAGGTGGGGACTAGTCAGCTCAACACGAAAGCTCAGGATAAAATGGACGTCTCGTTTTTTGCGAGCGTCGATTGACTTGCGGTGGAGCTCGATGGACTTGATCTCGGAGTCCTTGCAACGTAGGACGCGCTTGGCGACTCGCTTGCCAACAATGAGACAGGCATTTTCATCGCCGGCTTCATCGAGCGACGCGTTGACTTGGGTGATTTCGATCATCGAGGTCTCCTTAGAGGCAAGAAAGAGGCCGTCCGGTATTCCAGACGGCCCGAATGCGTTTTTGATTATAGACTGCGCGGCTATAGGTTACTTACAGCGCGAATGCCCGAAATCCAGGCCCATGCAAGGTTAAAGCCTCCGCAATCGGCGTCGATGTCGAGCGCTTCGCCGCAGACGTAAAGCGGGGCGTCGACAGCGCTGCGCGCGCGTAGACTGGGTGTTGAGATGCTCTCGATAGATACACCACCACGCGTGACCTGCGCCGAGCGCTCCTCGGCTGTTCCCTCGACGAGTAACTTAAAGTGCTTGAGGATTGAGACCAGGTGGATGACATCGTTGGAGCCTGGATGGCACTGCTCGAACGCTGTGCAGACGACGCGGGAGAGTTGCGGGGCGAGCATGCCGTCGAGCCAACGGGGATCGCGGGGCGAAAAGCCGCCGAGCAGTTCAACGCGCCGGTTAAGTATATCGAGCAACTCGTCTTTGGAGAGGTCGGGGAAAACGTCGAGCAGGATCGTATCGCCGCGCTGGATACGACGGGAGAGGTTGAAGACAGCGACGCCCGAGATGCCGAAGGCTCGAAACAGGACTTCACCGTCTTCGTGCCAGAGCTCACTATGGTTACGGGTGAGCGTCAAGCGGGCGCGGACGCGCAGACCATCCAACGTCTTGAGTGCCGCCCGATCGCCAACGACCGTTGCCGATACGGGGCAGAGGATGGGGTGCAGCGAAGTGAGGGGGAGGCTAAACGTATCGGCGATACCGGTGGGGTTGCCGCCCGTGGCGATAATTACGGCATGTGCCTGCAGGGCCTCGTTCTTGCGAGGGACATCGGCGAGCGCTTTCCGAAGCGAGCGGAGCTCCGATTTTCGGTCGTCGTGCTTTTTTGCCTTGAGCGCCCGCGCTGGACGGTCTATTTGGAGTGCCCAGCCTTCGGAAGCTTTGTGCGCCGAGGCAACGTTGGCTCCGCAGATTAAGGTGATACCAAGGCGGTCGCAAACGTTGAGAAGCGCGTCGCGCACCGATTCGGCGCGAAGGGAGCGCGGGTACAGCCGGTCTTCCTCGGAGGTTGTCATGATGCCCAGCGAGGAGAAGAAACCCATAAGCTCTTGTTCGGGCCGGGGGCCCATAACGGATTCAACGAATGCGGGGTGGTTATACCGCTGTGGATCAATCGATTCGTTGGAGAGGTTGCAGCGGCCGTTGCCGGTCGCAAGGAGCTTAAGGCCGCAGGCGACATCGCGCTCAACGATGCAGACGCTTTTGCCAGCGCGTGCGGCCGTAATGGCGGCGGCGAGGCCTGAAGCCCCGCCGCCGATTACCAGGACGTCATAGAAGGCGCTCGCGTTCACTTAGGCCTCGTCGGTCTCGTGCGGGGTAATGGCCTCGACGGCAGAGACTGCCTTGGGCAACATGCCATCGGGCAGTGCGGTCTCGACCTCGCCCTTATCGCAGGCCTCGGCGAGTGCCGGATTAATGGGAAGCTGGCCCAAGATGTCGAGGTTATAGCGCTCTGCGACCTCGGGGAGCTTGCTCTTGCCAAAGACCTCAATCTTCTTGCCGCAGTCGGGGCACTCAATATAGCTCATGTTCTCGACAATGCCCAGAATGGGGACGTTCATCTTCTCGGCCATGTTGACCGCCTTGGCGACGATCATCGAGACCAGATCCTGCGGGCTCGTGACGATAACGATGCCGTCGACGGGCAGCGACTGGAAGACGGTGAGCGCGACGTCGCCTGTTCCCGGAGGCATGTCGACCAGCAGGTAGTCGATGGGGCCCCACGAGGTCTCGCTCCAGAACTGCCTAATGGCGCCTGCGATGACCGGACCGCGCCAAAGGACGGGGTCGGTCTCGTTTTGGAGCAGAAGGTTGGAGCTCATGACCTTGACGCCGTGCTCGGAGATTTCGGGCAGCATGAGGTTGCCAAGGGCATGGACGTGGCGTCCGCTCATACCGAACATCTTGGGGATGGAGGGACCGGTGATGTCGGCATCGAGGACGCCGACCTTGTGGCCGTGACGGGCAAGCTCGGTGGCGATGGCACCGGTGACAAACGACTTGCCGACACCGCCCTTGCCGGAAAGCACGGCGATGACGCGTTTGACCTCGGACAGCGTGTTCTCCTCAAATTGCGACGGCGACGTTTGTCCGCCGGCGGCCTGTGCGT
This sequence comes from uncultured Collinsella sp., assembly GCA_900547505.1. Taxonomy (GTDB): domain Bacteria; phylum Actinomycetota; class Coriobacteriia; order Coriobacteriales; family Coriobacteriaceae; genus Collinsella. The sequence continues at coordinate 10,087 of URGY01000019.1, read as the reverse complement.
GCTCGCAACCCATGTATGACTCCTTTGTATATGTTGGGGCCGGGGCCCCGTGATGTGACACGAGCGTCATTGTACCCTCGTTTGCGAGCGGGAGTCATTTGCGATGCATTTGGGCCGAGCGTGCTTGCAATACGATGGGTCCAAGCGAATGGGCGGGCTTACTGAACTTTGCTGGCAAACTCGAGGTATTGCATGCGCTGCAGCTTGTCAATCGTCGAGGCGTATGGGCTGTCTTCAGATTCCAAGTCGTAGCGCAGCCCGTCGGCACCAAGGTAGCCGGCGACATTGATGGTGGGCACATCTGACCTTGTTGCAAGCAGGGCCTTTTGATAGTCGGTGAGCGGGGCGCCGATCTTATTAAGGGTAATGGCTGCAATCTCGTTTGCCCCGACGGTGTCGTAGACGTTGAGCTCGGTATTGCCGGCGATTTCATAGTTAGCCCAGACGAAATAGGTCGACTGATAGACACGGAAAGCGTGGCTTGCCGTATCTTCCTGAGGGTACAGCTCGTCGTTGAGAGTCGTTGCGGCGCTCGGCTGATGGTCGCCAAAAAAGACAAGGACAACCGGTCTGCCGATATTGCGGAGCTCGTTGATAAAGTACTCGAGGTCCCGGTCGGATGCGTTGATGCAGGTGAGATAGGTGTTGAGCGCGCTATTGGCGCCCTCGCTGGCTCCCTCGACCCAATAGTTTGTCAGCTCTTCGGCGGGAACGGTGCCATAGTCGTAGCCGCCGTGATTTTGCATCGTGACGTCAAAGATGAACTGCGGTGCTTCGTCGGTTCTAAGCAGGTCGAGTATCTTGTCGTAGGTGGCGTAGTCGCATACGCCGGCATGGTAACAGGGCGCACCTTCGAAATCGCCGATTGAAAGAAAGTCTCCAAAGCCCAGCTGCTGATAGATTTTATCTCGATGGTAGTTGACGGGGTTTTGCGGGTGCATAGCGGTAGCGGTATACCCAAGCTCTTTAAGGTCCTTTGCCAGGCTGTTGACGCCATTCATCTGATACAGCTGATAGGGGATCTTGCCTAATCCGACAAAGGCCGTTGTCGCTCCGGTCAAAAATTCGAATTCGGAGTTTGCCGTTCCGCCACCGGTGACCGAAGCGAGCATGGTGCCGCGAACAAGCGTGTCGGGAAGCGAGTTGTAGAATGCGGGGCCGGTGTACCCGGCCGCCTGGAGCTGCTCAAAGCATGAAAGGTCGCTAAAACTCTCGTTCATGACGGCAACAATCGTCGGCTTGATTTCATTGAACTGGGCAACGGCCGCCGCGCGCTGCTCGCTCGAGCCATACGTGCTGTCGTAGGTGGCGGCGAGCTCCTGCTCGATGCTCTGCGCCTCATCGGGCGTATAGTCTTCGGGCTTCTCAATGGGCAACTCGTTGACCATTTCGGTGAACGAAGTGATAAAACCCTGAGACGCATACGTGGTGATGGGCTGCCAACGGTCAAATCCAAAATTCAGCGCCTGCTCCAAGTCGATGCTGGAAAAGCCCGAGAGCCCCACAACGGTCACTAGCAGAAAAGCGCAGAGGTTGGCGGCGATTGCGGGGAAGACATGGGTGGGTGTACGGAGCTTTCTCGGTCGGATAAGCGAAAGAAGCCCCAGGGAAATCTCCAGCAGGGCTAGAGAGGTTACGATTCCGGCGGTAAAGGTAAACTCGTATCCCTCGCTCACTTCCATTGCGGTGCCAAGGGCCAAGATATCGCTTGGCAGGATGGCCTCGCCTTTAAACGTTATGACGAAGTGCTCGGCAATGCCAAGGATGCAACAGACGACGGGCACGAGGGCCATGACGCCTCCATGACGTTGTCCCAGCAAATAAAGGGAGAGCAGAACCGTCGCGAGCAACCCGACGGAAAACCCAAATGAGTTGGCGGGAATGCGATAGAACGTTTCGTTGCAGGCAATTTCGAGTGAAACGAACGAGAGCACTGAAACAGCGGCGATGACAAGGATGTCACGGCAAATACAGGCAACCGTTCCCGTCGCAAGATCGGTTTGGTCGATTAGTCCCGAAACCAAGGGCTCGACAAGAAGTATGACAGCGGCAGCACCGAGCGCCGAATAAGAAAGGACCCATAGGGAATTGTCCTCATTTACGAGCAATTGATTCGTAATCCATGCAGCTACCATGCCGAGCGGGATGAGGAGCGTCGCGCACCAAAAGACGCGGGCAATGGAAGGCTTTTCATTGTGTTTGATTGAAAAATATACGCGCACCACGACGATGGCCACGATAAGGACGGCGATGAATATGGGCAGATTGGCCATGTCGCTCGAAGTGATTTCAAGGGGGATATCTTCGGTCATGGACGTTCCTCTGTTACGGCAAATTAAGTTCAGTATTAGATTACTGTAACCTTTCCACGGCATTTCGAGAAACAAAGCGCCCGATACGCAAAGCTAAAGGTCTGCGAATCTTGTATTACGAACATCTGTGCGCGTCGAGTGCGCTAAACTCATCGACAGTATGATTCGATGCAATAGGAGGCAAGGAGCTTCCATGACTGATTCTTCTATCGTTATTCGCGGCGCTCGTGAGCACAACCTCCGTGATATCGATGTTTCCATTCCGCGCGACCAACTCGTGGTCATTACCGGTCTTTCTGGCTCGGGCAAGAGCTCGCTGGCATTTGACACTATCTATGCCGAGGGCCAGCGTCGATACGTCGAGAGTCTTTCGAGCTATGCGCGCCAGTTCTTGGGCCAGATGGACAAACCCGACTTGGATTCAATCGACGGCCTTTCGCCGGCGGTGTCGATCGACCAAAAGACGACGTCTAAAAACCCTCGCTCGACGGTTGGCACCGTAACCGAGATTTATGACTATCTGCGCCTGCTGTTCGCCCGTGTGGGCACCCCGCACTGTCCCGAATGCGGCCGCGTCATTGAGCGCCAGACGACCGACCAGGTTGCCGACAAGGTCTTGGCGGCGGGGGAGGGCCGCCGCGCGTTTGTGCTGGCACCGGTGGTGCGCGGGCGAAAAGGCGAGTTCACCAAACTGTTTGAGGACCTTCGTGCCGAGGGCTTTAGCCGCGTGCGTGTCGACGGTGAAGTGCGCTCGCTCGACGATCCGATCGATCTGGACAAGAAGTTCAAGCACGATATCGAGGTCGTGGTCGATCGCATCGTGATCCGTGAGAACTCTCTGGGCCGTATCGCCGAGTCTGTTGAGCAGGCGACCGCGCTGGCTCACGGCAATGTAAACGTGTACATGCTGCCCGATCGTGATGCTCCCGAGGGGACCGAGGGCGAGCTGCTGGAGTATTCGTTGGCCTTGGCGTGCCCGGAGCATGGTCACTCCATTGACGATCTTCAGCCGCGTGATTTTTCGTTCAACGCTCCCTATGGCGCATGTCCTGAGTGCGACGGCCTGGGCTTTAAGAAAACCGTTGATGCCGAGGCGCTGATCGAGGACCCCTCGAAGTCCATTGCCGACGGAGTTTTTGGTAGCCTGTTTGGCAATTCGAACTACTATCCGCAGATTTTTGCTGCGGTCTGCAAACACTTTAAGGTGAGCACCGATACGCCGTGGGAGGACTTGCCTCCTCGCGTGCGTCGTGCATTCTTGGATGGCCTGGGCGATACGAAGATCTCGGTCGACTACCAAAAGCTCGACGGACGTCGCAGCCAGTGGGATACCAAGTTTTCGGGCGTTCGCAACATTCTGTACGAACGCTATACCGAGACGACGAACGAGAACACCAAGGCGCGCTTGGAGAAGTACATTCGCGAGGAACCGTGCTCGAGCTGCCACGGCGCTCGTTTGCGCCCTGAGATGCTCGCCGTCACCGTGGGCGGCAAGTCCATTTACGAGGTTTGTTGCCTGTCGTGCCGTGAGTCGCTCGAGTTTTTTGAGGGCCTGGAGCTCACCGAGCGCCAACAGTTTATCGGCGGGCGCATCGTCAAGGAAATCCTGGAGCGCTTGCGTTTTCTGGTCGATGTCGGACTCGACTATCTGACGCTCGATCGTGCCTCGGCGACGCTTTCTGGTGGCGAGGCGCAGCGTATTCGCCTGGCAACGCAGATCGGCGCGGGTCTCATGGGCGTGCTCTATATTCTGGATGAGCCCTCGATCGGTCTTCATCAGCGTGACAACGAGCGCCTGATCAAGACGCTCGAGCGCCTGCGCGATATCGGCAATACCGTTATCGTTGTCGAACACGACGAGGATACAATCCGTGCCGCCGACTACGTGATCGACATGGGGCCCGGCGCCGGCGTCAACGGCGGACACGTAGTCGCGGCGGGAACGCCTGCCGATATCATGGCTTGTCCTGAGTCGATGACGGGCGCTTATCTGACCGGCAAACGAATGATCCGGGTGCCTGATGAACGGCGCAAGCCCGGTCGTGGCTGCCTTAAAATTACGGGCGCTCGAGCCAACAACCTCAAAAACGTTACCGCCAAGATCGAGTTTGGTACGCTTACGGTTGTTACCGGCGTGTCGGGATCGGGCAAGAGCTCCCTGGTTACCGACACCATTGCGCCTGCCCTTACGAATGCCATTCACCGTTCGACGCGCCCTGTGGGTCCGTATAAGAAAATCGAGGGCATCGAGTGTATCGATAAGGTTATCGATATCGACCAGTCGCCGATTGGCCGCACGCCGCGTTCCAACCCTGCTACCTATATCGGCCTGTGGGATGATCTTCGCGCGCTGTTTGCGAGTACGCCGGAGTCGAAGGCGCGCGGCTACTCGCCGGGTCGTTTCTCCTTTAATGTGAGTGGCGGGCGCTGTGAGGCGTGCAAGGGCGACGGACAGATCAAGATCGAGATGCACTTCCTTCCCGATATCTACGTTCCTTGCGAAGTTTGCGGCGGTAAACGCTACAACCGCGAGACACTCGAGGTCACCTACCGTGGCAAGACCATCTCGGACGTGCTAGACATGAGCGTCACCGAGGCGCTGGCCTTCTTTGGGAATATCCCGCAGATTAAGCGCAAACTCCAGACGCTGTACGATGTAGGCTTGGGCTACGTGAGCCTAGGCCAGCCCGCCACGACGCTCTCGGGCGGCGAGGCGCAGCGTGTGAAGCTCGCTAAGGAGCTTCATCGACGCCAGACGGGCAAGACGTTCTATATTTTGGACGAGCCGACGACCGGCCTTCATTTTGAGGACGTCCGCCAGCTGCTCGATGTGCTACAGCGCTTGGTCGATGCGGGCAACACGGTGCTGGTGATTGAACACAACCTTGATGTCATCAAGGTTGCCGACCGCCTGATCGATATGGGTCCCGAGGGCGGTAACGGCGGCGGAACCGTCGTGGTTTCGGGCACACCGGAGCAGGTTGCGGACTGTCCGCAGAGTTATACGGGCCAGTTTTTGGCGCCGTTGCTCAGGCGCGACCGGGAGCGTCAGGCTCAACTTGATGTTCAATAAATAGGCGATTCAGTTTATGGGCGCCATCGACTCCTTGTGATTCGATGGCGCTTGCTGTGCCGAAGTGACGTATGCAGCCGAATTGGACATATACTTAATCCTTGCGTCCGAATGCGAGGGAAAGGATATGTCATGGCAAAGGCTGTAAAGACGCCAAAAACCAATGCGATGCGCGAGCTGGAAAGCGCCGGCATTTCCTATGTTCTACATACGTACGAAGACGATGGCGATGAGTCGGTGGGCCTGGGGGTCGCGATTTCGGAGCAGCTTGGCGAGGAGCCCGGTCAAGGATTTAAGACTTTGGTCTGTGTGACACCGTCCAACGACTATGTCGTGTGCTGCATCCCTGTTGCCGACGAGCTCGATTTAAAGTCCGCCGCGCGTGCCGCGGGGGAGAAGTCCTTGGCCATGATGCATGTGAAGGATTTGCTTGCGGCGACTGGCTACGTTCGCGGCGGCTGCAGCCCGGTCGGTATGAAAAAACGCTACCGGACGCTCATTGATGAGACGTGTGTCCTTTGGGATACCATTTTTATTTCGGGAGGCAAGCGTGGTTATCAGCTCGAGCTTGCACCCGATGATTTAATTGCATTTTGCGGGGCGACGGTTGCCGCGATTACGAGAGAGGACTGAGCGATGCCGCAGGAAGAATTGAAGTGCGGAGCTCATTTTGCAAAAGAGTCTGCGCCTCAGACACCCTCATCCGAAGCTTCTTCGTCGCGAGACGACACTGACGACATGGGCTCGTCGGACTACTCCACGGTTGGTCGTTCCGCCGGGCTTATGACCATCCTGACTATCGTGTCTCGCGTCACCGGTTTTATCCGCACGTGGGCAATGGCGGCCGCTATCGGCATGTCGCTGCTCTCGTCCTCCTATCAGGTCGCCAACAACCTGCCCAATATGCTCTACGAACTCGTGATGGGTGGCATGCTCGTGACGGCGTTTTTGCCCGTGTACATGGGCGTGAGGCGTGAGCAGGGTCGCGAGGCCTCGAACGAGTACGTGGGCAACCTGCTCGGCATTCTGCTTTTGGTGCTGGGTGGCATTTCGTTGCTGGGGACCGTGTTCGCCCCGGGCTTTATCTGGACGCAATCGTTCCTTTCGGGTGACGGCGGCAGCATGGATACCGCTGCGTTCATGTTCCGTTTCTTTGCCATCCAGATTCTGTTTTATGGTTTGGGCTCGGTGTTCTCGGGCGTTCTCAACGCACACCGCGACTACTTCTGGTCGACGTTTGCCCCGGTCCTCAACAATGTGATCGTCATTGCGAGCTTTATGGGTTTTGCGCCCGTGTCCGCACAGTTTGGTGAACGTGCCGGCATCATCTTGATTGCGGCCGGTACGACCCTCGGTGTCTTTGTTCAGATGGCATGTCAGATCCCCGCGCTTGGCAAGCACGGCGTGCATCCCCATATCCATATCGACTTTAAGGACCCCGCGCTGCGCCAGACGATTGCGCTCGGTATCCCGACGCTGCTCGCCACGGTGTGCATGTTTGTCTCGACTTCTATCACCAACGCTGCCGCGCTGGTGGTCCAGCCCGAGACTGGCCCTTCCGTCATCGCCTATGCGCGCCTGTGGTACACGCTACCCTACGCGCTGATTGCCGCCTCGCTTTCGACGGCGCTCTATACCGAGCTCTCTCACGACGCACAGGAGAAGGATTACGACAGCGTTCGCACGGGCATTTCGCGTGGCGTCGCCCAGATGCTGTTCTTCCTGATTCCGTTCGCGCTGTACCTGATTGTCTTCGCGCGTCCGCTCAACATGATTTACTGTGCCGGTAAGTTTGACGAGTCCGGCGTGGCGCTGGTGTCCGAGTTCCTTGTCTACCTGGCGTTCTCGCTGCCGCTCTACGGCGTGGTCGTGTTGATGCAGAAGAGCTTCTCTGCCCTGCTCGATATGAAGCCTTATAGCCGCTATTGCCTGTATTCCGCCATCGGCCAGGCCGGCTCGGTTCTGCTGTTTGGCGTTGTGCTGGGCTTCGGTATGCCGGCAATCGCGCTTTCGTATGTCGTCGACTACGTGATCTTGGTCGGCTGTTCGCTGTGGTGGCTGCGTCGTCGCCTGCGTGGCCTTCAGGTCAAATCTATCCTGCATGGCGGTTTCTTTGGCCTTTTGCTCGGTGGCCTGGGTGCTGCCGCAGGCGCCGGCGTCATGTGGGCGCTTGAGCACTTTGTCGGGGCACTTGGCGGCTCGATTCTGATTACTCTTGGCTATGTTTGCGTTGCGGGTGTCGTCTCGCTTGCTGTTACCTTTGGCCTTGCCGCCGTCCTTAAGATGCCCGAGGTCTCGGCGCTGCTTCGTCGTAAGTAGGTGCGCGTGGCCGGTCACGACAACATTCCAACGCTTGCCGAGCAGGTTTCGCGCGTTCCTACACAACCCGGTTGCTACCTTTGGAAGGATGCCAAGGGCGATGTCATCTACGTGGGCAAGGCAAAAAACCTACGCGCCCGTATGCGTCAATACGTGACACTGCAGGATGAGCGTCAAAAGATCCCGCTGATGATGCAGCTGGTGGCGAGCTTTGACTATATCGTGGTGGAGACCGAGCATGAGGCGTTGGTGCTCGAGCGCAATTTGATTGGTCAGTACCATCCGTACTTTAACGTCGACCTCAAGGATGACAAGAGCTACCCCTTTATCGCCATTACAAAGGGCGACCTGTATCCCGCTATCAAATATACGCGTGAGCGTCATAAGCCGGGAACGCGCTATTTTGGACCCTATACCGATAGCCGTGCGGCACGTGAGACGATAGATACGCTGCGCAAGGTTATCCCCATCTGCTCCGCATCCTGTGCGGAGTGGCGTCGTTGTCGTCGTATCGTCGAGTCCCACAAGGGCGAGGAAGACATCGTCAATATGATTTGCGCGCAAAACGGGCGTCCCTGCTTTGACTACCATGTCGGGCGCGGCCCGGGTGCGTGTGTCGGCGCGATTTCCCCGGCAGACTATGCCAAGAACGTCAAGCGTGTCGAGCGCTTTTTGTCGGGCCATCGCAAGGATGTCGTCGATGAGCTGACCTCCGAGATGACGGATGCCGCCGAGGCGCTCGACTTTGAGCGCGCGGCACGCGTCAAACGTCGTTTGGAGGTCATCAGGGGTCTGGACGATCGTCAGCAAGTCGTTTTTCCCTCCAGTGTCGATATCGATGTCATCGGTTTCTATCGCGAGGAGACCATCTCCGCCGCTTGCGTCTTTGTCGTGCGTGAGGGTCGAACGGTTCGAACCTGCGAGTTTATTCTCGATAAGGGTTTGGATGTCGACGAAGAGGAACTTCAATCGGGCTTTCTTAAGCGCTATTACGACGAGACGGCTGATATTCCAGCTGAGGTCAACCTTTCCGTCGAGCTTGAGGATGCGGAGGCGCTGGGGGAGTGGCTTGCGGGCAAGCGTGAGCGTTCCTGCCATCTCCATAGGCCGCAGCGTGGCGAAAAGCACCGTCTGCTCGATATGGCATCCAAAAATGCGCGCCATGCCCTCATGCGCTACATGATGCGAACGGGGTACGCTGACGACCGCACCAATCAAGCGCTCCTGGAGCTCGAAAGTGCGTTGGCGCTGCCATCGCCGCCGTTGCGTATCGAGTGCTTCGATATCTCTACACTGCATGGCACCTTTACGGTCGCCTCGATGGTGGTGTTTACCAACGGGCGCGCCGACAAGAGCCAGTACCGTCGTTTTAAAATTCAGGCCGAATTGGACGAGGCAAACGACTTCGTGTCGATGTCCGAGGTTTTGGGACGACGCTATGCTCCCGAGCGCATGGCCGACGAGCGCTTTGGCTCGCGCCCCGATTTGCTCGTTGTCGATGGCGGTAAGCCGCAATTGACCGCTGCGATCAAGCAACTTGAGGCTCTTGGGCTCGATATACCAGTTTGTGGCTTGGCAAAGGCCGACGAGGAAGTTTTTGTGCCTTGGGACGAGACTCCTGTCGTGCTGCCGACCGGGTCTGCTTCGCTCTATCTAATTAAACAGGTGCGCGATGAGTCCCACCGATTTGCAATCACGTTCCACCGCGAGTTGCGCGATAAAGCCATGACGGTTTCGGTACTCGATGACGTTCCAGGCGTGGGACCCACCAGAAAACGTGCCCTTATGCGCCATTTTGGCTCGATGAAGCGTTTGCGCGCGGCGAGCGAGCAAGAGATCGCGGAAGTTCGCGGCATACCTGCCGATGTTGCCAAGGCGGTCCACGAGGCGCTCGTTGCATGGAATGCCGAGCGCGCCGAGGCGGCGGCTGGCCATTCCGATAGCTAAACACGAGTCTAAACAACTGATATACATGATTGCGCGATTTTCAACCATTTATTTCGCCATGATTGCCTGCTGGTTTCGGGTTTTATTAACGCTAAAACGTTTGACTAACCTAAGCGAAAACCCTGCTATCCTGCGGGTTGACGAAGACTGATATCTCACCTCGCCGATACATACTGTCTGGCGAATCGTTTGTCAACGAATTCGGTGAACGGTAGTAAATACCGTTCAAGCGTATGTATGTATCGGTCGCCGAGCGCGGCACCTCAGTTGGGTACGTCGGTAGGTAAGGTATATATCGTCCGCAAGTTGCGCGGGGGCAAGTCTAGGTGCTCCCGAGTAAGATTCTCTATTGATAGGAGAAGACATGGCCATCATCAACAAGGGTACTGTCTCTTATACACATCTCCGAGCCCACGAGACTACGCTGCATCTCGTA
>URGY01000018.1 GCA_900547505.1 uncultured Collinsella sp. | reverse complement strand
AGCGTCAGATGTGTATAAGAGACAGGCCCTTTGCGTCCTGCGGAAATGTTTTGGAAAGTAACCCAAAGCGGCCCGGCGGGGGTCCTGTGTAGTCACCCTTTAGGCGGAACTCTCCTAATTATTTGGATGAGTCGTTTACTTACTTGTGCTGTTACCGTCTTCCCGCTGTTGTTGGGGTATGCTTTGTTCGTATGTAAACGTTTGACATGTTGATGGGGGAGGGTGCTATGGCTCGCGAGGGCGCTCGTTCTAAGGATTCTGCTAAGCCTGGCATCAAGGAAGTTGCAGCGGTGGCGGGGGTTTCGCCTACTACGGTATCTCGCGTGCTTAATAATCGCGGCTATATTAGCCAAGAGACCCGCGATAAGGTCCATGCCGCGATGGAGCGCATCAACTATACGCCCAACGATATCGCCCGTGCCATGCTCAACGGTCGCCTGAATCTTATCGGTATGATCGTTCCCTTTGTGAGCAGCCCGTTCCATGCTCAGGTTGTGCAGGCGGTCGAGCGCACGTTAGCGGAAAACGGCTTTAAGATGTTGCTGTGCAACAGCGCCAATCGACCCGATCTTGAGCGTTCCTATATTGACATGCTCCGCCGCAATATGGTCGACGGCGTCATCGTCAACTCCCTCAATATCGGTGCCGAGGCATATGCCGAGATGGGCTTGAGCCTGGTTGGCATCGACTGCGATCTTGGCGAGGGCTCTGTCCAGATTGCAAGTGACAGCTATGGCATTGGCGAGCTCGCCACGCGCCGTCTGATTGATGACGGCTGCAGGCGTATCCTGTGCCTGCGCAGCAATAGCCGCATGCGCATGCCTGCCAATAAGCGTACCGATGCCTACCTCGATGTTGTTGAGCAGGCCGGTTTGTCCGCGCTTGTCCGTGAGGTTGAGTTCGTTAAGCCCGACGACGAAAAGGGCGCGGTCGTTGCGAAGATCCTCGATGAGAACCCCGATATTGACGGCATCTTTGCGGGAGACGATACGATGGCGGCCATCTGTCTCAACGTGATGAAGCAGCGCGGCTTGAGCACTCCAGACGATATTAAGGTCGTGGGCGCGGATGGTGCTCGCCGAACTATGACGTTTATGCCTGACTTAACAACCGTACGTCAAGATATCGATCGCATCGGAGAGCTCGCGGCGCAATCCATCATCGCTCTTATTAACGGCGATAATCCCGAATCGAATATCAAGCTCCCCGTTGAACTCATTGAGGGCAAAACCGCGTAGTTCATCCCGTGCCAAAAGAATTCCTCAAACGCCTCTGATGACCGTTCACCGGCATATGTCAACCGTTTGCCGACGACTGGAACTGCGAAAAGACGTATTGGTGTGAAAACGTTTGATATATGAAAACGATTGACATATCTTGCCATTGTACCGAGTTAGTATGTCGTGGAAAGGAAGTCTCGGATGCACAAGGTGTATTACCAGCCTGAGGGAATTTGGGTAGGCGACATCATGCCGTACGGCGAGGACGGCACGTTCTATCTCTATCATCAGCGTGACACGCGTAACCCCGAACCTTTCGGAGAGCCGTTTGGCTGGGCACTCGCTACGACCAAGGATTTCGTCAACTACAAGGACTTTGGCGAGAGCCTTGAGCGTGGCGGCGACGAGGAAGTCGACCAGTACATTTATGCCGGCACGGTGTTTAAGGTGGGCGACAAGTACCATGCGCTCTACACTGGTTGCAATCGCGATAAGGTCCGCGCACGTTTGATGAAGCAGGTTCTTCTTCACGCAACGAGCGACGACGCCGTCAAGTGGGAGAAGAACATCGCCGAGACGCTGCTTCCGCCCCAGGAGGGTTACGATGACCGCAACTGGCGCGATCCCTTTGTGCTTTGGGATGAGGAGAACGAAGAGTACATGCTCATCCTCGGCACGCGTGTGGGCGAGGACAAGCGTCTGATGACCGGCCGCCTGGTCAAGTTCACCTCCAAGGATCTGACCAACTGGGAGTTCCAGGGCGACTGGTGGAACCCGGGCCTGTACACCATGTTCGAGATGCCTGATCTCTTTAAGATGGGCGACTGGTGGTACCTCGTCTTTTCCGAGTACAGCGACGGCAACAAGACCCGTTACCGCATGTCCAAGTCCATCAACGGTCCTTGGATTACCCCCGCTGACGACTCCTTCGACGGCCGCGCGTACTACGCCGCTCGCACCGCATTCGATGGCGAGCGTCGTGTTCTCTTTGGTTGGGTTCCTACGCGTGACGAGGGCGGCGACCCCAGCTCTTACCTATGGGGTGGCACCTTTATGCCCCTCGAGATCGTTCAGCGTGCCGACGGAACGCTCGGCACCAAGCTCCCCGACAGCATGCTTGGCGCCTTTGGCGAGGCTAAGGCAGTCGAGACCTTTGAGCTTTCCTGCGAGTCGGGCAAGGTCGAGCAGGTGCTCGCCGCGGATGCCGGCTCCACCTACTTGCTCGATGCCGACATTGAGCTCGGCGGTAACGCTGCCGGCTTCTCGGTCAAGTTCGCCGAGGACGCCGAGACCGGTCTTGCCTATGAGTTCCGCGCCAACCTGCGCGAGGGCAAGCTCGAGTTCACGCCGGCTCCCCAGTACCCGTGGTTCCAGGTCAACAACATGGGCCTCGAGCGTCCGTTGTTCTTTAAGGGCGAGGGCACTCACCATGTGCGTCTGGTCGTCGACGACGACATCGCGACCATCTTTGTCGATGATGTTGCGCTCAACGCTCGCTTCTGCAACAAGCAGGGCCAGGGTGTGGCGCTTACCGTCACCGACGGTGCGCTCAAGTGCGCAAACGCAACGATCGCGTCTCTGTAGCGGCAACGAACCGTTTTATGATCTAGAAAAGGAATGGAGAGGAACATGGACTACAAGGCAGTGTCCCAGCAAGTCGTCGACAACGTCGGCGGACTGGAGAACATCGAGGGCGCCACGCATTGCGTGACCCGTCTGCGTCTGGTGCTCAAGGATACGAGCAAATACAACAAGGCCGAGCTCGAGAACATCGATGGCGTCAAGGGCGTGCTGTACAACAGCGGCCAGCTCATGATCATTTTCGGTACCGGTACCGTCAACAAGGTTTACGATGAGTTTATGGCTCTGACGGGCGTTAAGGAGATCAGTGCTTCCGAGGTCAAGGGCGCCGAGGCGGACAAGAAGGGCAAGTTCTTCTCGGTCCTCAAGGTATTCTCGGATATCTTTATCCCCATCATTCCCGCCTTCGTCGGCGCTGCAATCATCATCGGCCTTAAGTCGCTGATCGTTGCCAACGGCCTCTTTGGCATGGAAGGCAGCCTCGCCGATCACAGCGAGTTCCTCAAGAACCTCGCAAGCTTCTTTGCCATTATCGCCACCACGTTCGACTACCTGCCTGTCCTGGTTATGTACAGCGCGGTCAAGCGTTTTGGCGGTAACCCGATCCTGGGCATCCTCGTCGGTATCGTCATGGTTCACCCGAGTCTTATGAACCGTAACACGTTCGTTATGGACCCGACGGGTGCTGAGTACTGGAACTTCGGTCCGCTATCCATTCCCATGGTTGCTTTCCAGGGCGGTGTGTTCCCCGCAATCCTGACTGCCTGGTTTATGGCCAAGGTCGAAAAGATTGCCCAGAAGTACATCCCCGAGGTCGTTTCGTTCGTCTTTGTCCCGACCGTTACCCTGATTCTTGCTAACGTCGCCCTGTTCACCGTGTTCGGCCCGCTCGGCAACCTGATCGGTGACGTCCTCGCCGGCGTAATCGATATCCTGTACAACAGGATGGGCGTCTTTGGTGCCTTTGTCTTTGCCGCGTTCCTGCAGCCGCTCGTCGTTACCGGTACGCATCAGTTCATCCAGGGTATCGAGGCCAACCTCGTTGCCACGACCGGCTTCAACTACATCCAGGCCATCTGGTCGGTTTCCATCATCGCCCAGGGCGGCGGCGCCATCGGTATGTACCTCATTCACAAGAAGCACTCCAAAGAGCGCAACATCTGCATGTCGTCCTTTATCCCGACGCTGGTCGGAATCTCCGAGCCCGCTATCTTCGCTGCAAACATGCGCTACTCGATCATCCCGTTCATCTGCGCATGCATCGGTGCAGGCTGCGGCGGTGCCTTCGTCAAGCTCTTTGAGGTGCGCGCTATCGGTCAGGGTCTGACCGGCGTGCTTGGCCTGCTCATCGTCACGCCCGAGACCCTCGTGTGGTATGTGGCTGGCAATCTCATCGCCTTTATCGTGCCGATCGTCTTGATCTTTGCCTACAACAAGGCAAAGGGCGTGCCGACCACCGATGAAGAGGGCGCTGGCGCTGGCTTCGACGTTAGCTTCTAGTTGAGCCGTTCAGTGTAATCTGAGGATAAGTCCATTTGAGGAAGGGCGTTCGACTCGTGTGAGTCGAGCGTCCTTCCCCATAGACGAGAAAGTCAACGGCGATGTTAAATCAAAAAAACAAGGTGACACGCGCGGACTATGAGCAGTGGCGTGCCGGACAGGATGAGACGGCGGCTCGCATCGCGTCCGACCCCGATAGGCTTCTGTTCCATGTGGAGCCTGAGCTTGGCTGGCTCAACGACCCCAACGGTTTGGTTCAGATTGGTGATACGTATCACATCTATCATCAATACGATCCGTTCGATGCTGCGCATGGCGGTCCAGTGCTTTGGAACCATCTGACGACAAAGGATTTTGTGACGTACGAGAATCACGGCCCCGTGCTGTTCCCCGATTCCGATTTGGATTCGAGCGGAGCGTATTCTGGTTCTGCCTTTGTACGTGATGGCAAGATTCACTACTTCTATACCGGCAACGTCAAGCATTTTGACCGCGATGATTACGACTACGTGTTGACGGGCCGTGAGCAAAACCAGATTCATATGGTTGCCGAGAATCCCGACGAATTGGGCGAGAAGCGCATGGCTGTTGGACCAGTCGATTACCCCGACGATATCGGTACGCACGTGCGCGACCCCAAGATCCTTGAGCACGATGGTATCTACTACATGGTTCTGGGCGCTCGTACGAAAGACGACCGTGGCTGCGTGCTTGTCTATACTTCGCGTGATTTAGGGGTCTGGAGCTATGCGACGCGCATTGAGCTGGGCGAGAAGTTTGGCTTTATGTGGGAGTGCCCTGATCTGTTTGAGCTTGATGGCGAGCTTATTCTCGTTTGCTGTCCGCAGGGTGTGCCTGCCGATGGTTGGCGTTACCGCAATCCGCATCAGTGCGTGTGGTTCCCTATCGAGGCCGATTGGGAGGCGCCGAGTTTTAAGATCACCGGGCAGGGCATGCCCCCGATGGTCGATGCCGGTTTTGATTTCTATGCTCCGCAGTCCTTTGAGGATGCTGCAGGCCGGCGTTTGATGATCGGATGGTCGGGTTGCCCCGATGCGACGGCGGAAAACCCGACGGTGGCGCGCGGGTGGCAGTGCGCGTTGACGGTGCCGCGAGAGCTGAGCATGCGCGATGGTAAGCTCTGCCAGCAGCCGGCGCACGAGATTGAGAGGATGCGCGGCGACTGCGTTCGCGCGACAGGCGGTGAAACCGTTGAGGAGCCGGGCCGCCTGTTTGATCTTGTGGTTTCCTGCGAGGGCGCCAAGATGGTCGAGCTCGAAATCCGCAAGGGTGTCTTTGTGCGTTATACGGACGGGATGCTTACCCTCGATATGGGTGACGAAGGCTATGGGCGCGACCAGAGGTCGATTGAGCTCGGCGAGCTTCGCGACCTACGCGTGCTTTCGGACACTACGATGGTCGAGATTTTTGCAAATGGCGGCGAGGCGGCACTTACGAGCCGTACCTATTCGCCGGCGGTTCCGGCGATGGAGCTGCACGCCGAGGGTGCGGCATCGATGAATTTCTACCGCCTCGTGCATTAACCGTGCGTGGAGCACGATTGGATTTACTGGACGGAATGTGTCGCAGTTGTCGCGGCCAACTACCGCTTACCGCATATAGCGACCGTTTGCGGAATAAGTAACCCTCCTTAATAAACCGTATGGAATCCTAGATAAGCACGGAGTTTTCCAGGGAGACGCTGTCCTTTGTTGTGTGCAAGGGGCGGCGTCTCTTTGGCGCTTGGACGCTGTTGTGCAACAGTGCGGCGGCGCGTGCCATGTATTGAAAAGCCAATGTTGAGATGGGTCGTGATAATAATGGGCAAGTACGTAATCGTGGTTGAGTCTGGGTCGGATGTGACGCCGGAGCTTTGCGAGCGCTACGGCATCGTGCGCGTGCCCATGTATGTCACGATTGGTGACGAGACCGTCGAGGACGGCTCGATCGATCCGCTCGAGATTTATTCACGCTGCAACGAGTTTGGCGTAATGCCCAAGACTAGTGGCTGCGCGCCTGCGGATTTTGCTCACGTGTATGACCGAATTCATGCCGAGCAGCCCGACGCGACTATTTTGCATCTCGCGTATTCCGAGGCCACGACCTGCTCGCATCAATCATCGAAGATCGCCGCCAAGGGTCGCGACTACGTCTACTCCATGGACACGCGCTTCGTCTCGGTGGGCCAGTCGCTCGTTGTCGTCGAGACCGCTAAGTATATCGAAGCCCATCCAGATGCTACCGTCGACGAGATCTTTGCTTTTACGAATTCCGTCATGGACCGTGTGCTGCTGGGCTTTGTTCCTACCGACCTAGCCTTCCTTAAGGCGGGCGGTCGTCTGTCCAACGTGGCATTCCTTGGCGCCCACCTGCTCAAGATTAAGCCCTGCATTGAGGTGACGGGCGGCAAGTTCGTGGCGACTAAGAAGTTCCGCGGCTCTATGCTCAAGTGCGCCCGTGCCTTTATTGACCACATGGTTACGAAGGGCGAGATTGACTACTCGCACATTGGCCTGGCGTATTCGGTAGGCCTTTCCCAGGAGCTGCGCGACGACATGGAGGTCTATGCGCACGACCTGGGCTTTAAGGACGTTACCTGGACTCAGGTCGGTGGCGTCATCTCGAGCCATTGCGGCCCGACCGCCTTCGGTGCGGTGCTCACGCTTAAAGCGTAAGGCCTGGCGTCTATCGATTTCTATTGCCTCGGCGGCGGGCGGGTTGCGACAACCTACCCGCCGCTCTTGCGTGGGGTCAAATAGAACAACCCAATTGACCGCTAAACCGTTTCGCCATCATGCATATGGGCTAGAATGACTCTGGCATTTATGTAGCTAAAACCAATGAGAGGCAAGGTAGCGGGAATGGCTGAGATGACGCTCGAGGGTGTGGACGCTCGTCCCGAGGACTCTGCGTTTGTCCTGGGCCGCGTGCATTCGATTGAGACGATGGGAACGGTCGATGGACCCGGCATCCGCTTTGTGGTGTTTGTTCAGGGCTGCCCCATGCGCTGTGCGTATTGCCACAACCCCGATACCTGGTCGGTGAACGGCGGCACCATGGTGACCGTCGAGCACCTGATGGACGAGTTCCAGAGCAACCATGAGTTTTACCGCAGCGGTGGTATTACGGTATCCGGCGGCGAGCCGCTCCTGCAGCCTGAGTTTTTGGCCGACCTGTTCCGCGCCATGCACAACAACCCCGATGGTCGCGTGCACACCTGCTTGGATAGCTGCGGCTATGCGTTCGACCCCGCGCATCCCGAGAAGTTCGATGCCGTACTCAACGAGACCGATATGGTGCTGCTCGACATTAAACACGCCGATCCCGTCGAGCATAAAAAGCTGACCGGTTGCGATCCCGCACGCATTCTGGCGTTTGGTGATGAGCTCGCGCGCCGCAAGATTAAGGTCGTTATCCGCCACGTGGTGGTGCCGGGCATTACCGATACGGTTGAGGAGTGCGAGGCACTCGGTCGTCTAATCGCCCCGTGGCATAACGTGGTCGGCCTGGAGATGCTGCCGTATCACACGATGGGTGTCGTCAAGTACGAGCAACTGGGCATTCCCTATAAGCTCGAGGGCGTGCCCCAGATGGATACCGCGCGCATGCCCGAGCTGCGCAACGCCGTCATGACGGGCATGAAAAAGCGCCGCGCGGAACTCAAAAACGCCATCGGCTAGCGAGCCATTTTCGCTCCCCAAGGGCACTCATTGGGGACAGACTTAAATGAGTGCCCCTGGGCACCAAGTTGATTGCCAAAGAGCCCCGTCAAGTTGCGGTGGAATAGTTCTTGTTTTTCGGCTTATGCCGCCCAAACAGGAACTATTCCACCACAACTGCGTTTTGGGCGGAGATGCGCAACAGAATCGTGCCATTTGGATAAATACGCTTGTGGTTTCTTTAAAGACACCTTAAACGCCGCTGAATATCTTTGGAAAGAAATACCTGCTCGGTATTATGCTGCTCGTATATAAACGGTAGCAGTCAGGAGACCACGTGCGAAACAACGCATCGCGGGACGAGTATGTGCCGCAGCATGGCAGCAGATATGAGACGAAGGGCACGCCTTCGCGTGGCCTCGCTGACGCTCGCATCCACGTGACGAAGATTGCCGCCATTGGGATGCTAACGTTGGCGGTTATTATCCTCGGAATTACCGTTAAAACCTACGCCTCGGAGCGAATGGCACACTCAGATGCGTCAACGGTACAGCTGCAAAACGAGAAGGTCTCTGAATCTAAAGCCACCGCAAGTCAAACCCTGTCGACAGCGAGCCTCAAGACGAGGCTTTCGAAGGCGGACTTTAACGATATTCCTTCAGGCGATACCGTGCAGACCTTCTCACTGGTTGATGACCAGATTCCCGCCCTGGAGGATGAGAGCCTCGCCGCGATCAAAGATACCCTTGATCAGGCCCAGGAATTGGGCGATGTGGGCGTGGTGTTTTACGATCTGTCGAGCGGCAAGGGCGTGACGTATAACGCCAATGTCGAGGTCTACGGCGCGAGTAGCTACAAGGCACTCTATGCGTTGTACATCTGCGAATCTCTGGTCGAGACGGGCCAGGTCTCACTCGATGATTCCCTTGGCACCTATGGTGGCTACAACATGGGCTGGCAGACGGTGCGCGACCTGATCGAGGCCGCGGTCGTTAATTCAGACAACGATTCGTTTATTGCGTTACGCGCGGCGTTTGACCGTGCCGGTTACGAGGATTGGATTGTCAGTCTTGGCATCGATTACGATACCGCACTCGATCCAATGAGTGATTTTCCCACCTATTGCCCGCGCACCTCGGCCAAGTTGTGGCGCGAGATGAGCGAGTATCTGAGCCATGATACCGAGACGTCACAATGGCTGTCGGGCCTTCTGGCCTCTACGGCCCGATCGTTTATTCGTGACGGCATTGCGGACGACCAAGCCTTGGTGCGCGACAAGGCAGGCTGGATTAGCGAGGATGGTTGCTATTCGACATGCGATGCGGGCCTTATCGACATCGATGGCCGTACCTATGTCATGAGCATCATGACATCGATGCCGTGGAGCGACCGCTCGAGCGAGGTTACGGCTGCGATTGCAAAGGCTCTGTTTGATACGCGAGCTGCGCTGGCCTAGCGTGTTCGTTTGACGAGGTCAAACAAAATGCTGGTACCATACCGTGGTTGAGAATTTCGTATAGGTTTGGGGAATGGCATGGCTACCATCGCGATTATCGGTGCACTCGAAAAAGAGATCATGCAGATTAAGGAAGAGTTGAGCGACGTTTGCGAGGCACAGGAGGCAGGCTTGACCGTTGTGAGCGGTGAGTTCGACGGCCTGACGCTTGTCGCCACAACGGCGGGCATGGGCACGGTGAATGCCGCTGCCGCAACACAGCACCTCATTAGCAAGTATGCTCCACAGGCAGTTGTGCTTTCGGGTATCGCGGGCGGTTTGAACCCCAAACTCCATATCGACGACGTGGTCATCGGCAAACGCCTGCGTTATCTGGATACCGATACCGCGCTTATCGCCGAGTCTGCACCGGGGCTCGAGGAGTTTGGCTCGACGCCTGCGCTGGTCGATATTGCTGCCGATGTGCTTGCTGAGCGTGGCTTTGTCAACGCTTCGACAAATGCAGCCGCTTCGAACGAGGGAGCCAAACAATTCCTGGTCGGCACGATTGCCACGGGCAACCGCTTTGTGACGGGCGCCGCCATGCGCAACGACGCTATCGAGGCGACGCACGCCGATTGTGTCGGCATGGAGGGCGCGGCAATTGCTCATGTCGCAACTAAAAATGGTGTCGATTGCCTGGTGCTGCGCGCTATCAGCGATAATTGTGACGAGGCGTACGATGCGATTTGCGACCGCGAGTTCGACCTGTTCGAGTATGCTCGCACTGCGAGTGGCATTACGCTCGATATCGTTCGCCGTATCGCTGCTATCTATTAGCGCGCTCTTTTGTAAGAACCTACGACCAAGGAGTGTCCATGGCCGATTCCATTAACTACCAGCTTGCCAAGTTCGTTGCCAGCTATGGCAAGGTTTCGCAGATTCCCGAGTCCACCTGCCCCGAGGTGAGCTTCGTCGGCCGCTCCAACGTGGGCAAGTCGTCGATCATGAACAAGCTTTTTGGCCGCAAGAACCTCGTCAAGGTTTCGAGCACGCCGGGCAAGACGAGCAACATCAACTTCTTTGAGGCTGACGACGTGCACTTCGTCGACCTGCCGGGCTATGGTTTCGCCCGTCGTTCCAAGGCCGAGCGTGACCGCTGGGCCGAGCTTATCGGCGACTTCTTCGACTCGGAGCGCAGCTTTAACCTGGTCGTGTCGCTGGTGGATATTCGTCACGACCCGAGCAAACTCGACCATGACATGATCGACTATCTGCAGGGCAACGAGTTCAACTTTATCGTCTGCCTCACCAAGGCAGACAAACTCAGCCGCACCCAGCAGGCCCGCCAGGCAGCAGCCATCAAAAAGCAGCTCAACGTTCCGGCCGAGAACGTGATCATCACAAGCTCCCAGACCGGTACCGGCATCGACGAACTCAAAAAGCGCATCGCCGAGGCCTGCCTCTAATCAGGCCTAACCTTTCAAAAGCCCCTATCTGTATCACCTCAGTGATAGTTTTTTAGGAGACCTAGGTATCCAATACGCGCTTATGAGTGAGCGTGCGTTTTCAGCGATTACATTCTGCGATTGGAGGCAGGCTTTGGGATTTGAGTATTATCCCAAACGCTTTGGGCGAGAGCAGAACGCGCGGCGCAAGTACTTGGATACGGTAAACGGATTTGACTCTGATGGTGTCGACATTAGGGATTTGATGGCAGGGAGGGTTGATTTGAATGATCCAAGAGTTAACGGATTGTGGGCCGAGTAGGACATACCCCGTCTACTACCTCGAGGATGCAATGAACAACCTCGGCGACTGCTTTGACTATGCCGTTAACGATTATGGAGCAGAAGGATCGGAAGTTGCGGAACTCTTTTGCCTGAGCGGCGTAGCTCGCGAGTTCGAACGCGGCAACGCATGGGTAGTGTCGGGAAAATCGGGCGTTGAGCTGTTCGCGCTTATCGCTGAAAGGTCGGGCTATCAAAACAGGCCTATACCGGACTGCACCTATCGATTTGAGAAGACGCCGGAATATTGGACAGGCTGGATATTGGCATACCTTCAGTGGCGCCTAGGAGAGTCTTTCGAAGATTTGCTGCATGTCGTTCCATTTGATGTGCTACGCAGTCTGTACTACCCCTGGCACGAAGCCTCGGAGGAACGTGTGGCTCGCCTCGTCTGCGATATGGCGAAGAAAGCGTCCAGGCAAACAAAACTTGCGTTAGCAAGAAAGAAGCTTAAGAAAACCCAACAAGACCTGGCATACGAATCAGGCGTATCGCTCCGCTCAATCCAAATGTACGAACAGCGCCAGAGAAACATCAATGAAGCCTCGGTAACAACCGTAAGAGCTATAGCAAAAGCCCTACACTGCAACATCGAAGACCTCCTAGAACCAGTCTTCGAATACAAAGAAACAAGCGCCGCCTAAAGGGGATTCTGGCCACTGATTGCTCAACTTGTGGTTCACCAAGGGCAATTTGAGCAGCGAAGCCGGCTGTCTCGTTGGAGCGTGCAGGCCTTGTTGATATTTAAATCCGCTTTCATATTGAAATGCCCCGCCAAGCTAAAGTGCTCGGCGGGGCAATTTTCGATTGACGATGCTGCCAGGGGTTGAGTTTTAATATATCGCGAGTAAGAGGCGTCTGAATTTAGTAATCAAAGAAAATTATTCAATTCGAGCGCTTAGCCAGTACTCTCCATTCGAAGCTACGATTGCATACGTAATTCCATTTTTGACAGTTGGCGTATCTACGCAGGCAGCACCAACTTCCTTGGCGTCTGAAAACGATAGTGTTGGATCGATTGCTTGTATAGTTGCCAATGCTGTCGCCGCGGCATAGTCGGAGTTTTCGAAGTACATGACTATGTTTTTGAAGCAGTTTTCGGATCCAAGATAGCTGAGTAGCACCGGGTTACTCGAGTCCGAAAAGAAGCCTCCAATACCGGCAATCTTTGAACCGTTTTTGATCTGAAGTTCGAGTCCCATGCCGCTATCGTCTAGTTCGTAATCCGCATTCATGCTGCTGCAATTGGGGATATCGGAGAATTCCTCGTTAAGTCGATCAATAAAGCCTTTTGGGGAAATTGAAAACTTTCCGTCGCCAAGAAAAGATGTGATTTCCTTCTCGTTGCGGGTGTCAACGACCTCTCCGCATTTTTCGCATTCTCGTATTTCCTTTGAGGTGGCGTCCACGTAGTCAACTTCGGTAGTCCACGAGCCCGGTTGATGCCCAAGGGGTTCCCCCTCGGTTTTACCGCAGCGTTGACAGGTCTTCGGAACCGTGCACGTTGCTTCTTCCCATTCGTGTCCAAGCGGTTCCCCCTCGGTTTTGCCGCAACTTTTACATGTGCGAGGGCTTGTACAGGTTGCATTGGCCCATAGCTTGTGAGTGCAAAACAACTGAGGAAACATCATGGGCAAACTGAAGATGATGACAACTGCCACGGCAGCTGCGATTGCCGCTCGTTTTTTATTGCCTAATTTATGAATGGCCCGCGTTAGAAGTGAGTCGTTTTCTTCATTTTTGCGTGCGCCGTCATCTTCGTTTGATGGCGGAATTTCAGAGGAGGGGGTGTCGCTGGCACCATCAGAAAACTGCTCGGCTTTGAAATCTGGCTTCCGCTCGTCGGACTCGCTGAGCGCCTTTTCCTCGTCGGGCTCCTTCATCTCGTCATTCATGTTTATCGAGGCTCCTTCCTAGCTATGAATCTGCGATGGGCATTTTTGATAAGCGGAATGGCTGGCGACATAAATATATCCCAGTTTGGGATATATCAAAATGGAATATAGCGTAAACGGCATGAACGTTGATGCTAACAGGACATGCGGAAAATGCCTTTCCCAGATTCGTCGGGAGCAAGGTATCACTCAGGTTGAACTCGCAAAGAAACTGGGGGTACCTCAGTCGTTCATCTCAAAGGTCGAGACCGGGGAACGCAGCCTTAGAGTTTATGAACAATTCGCCTATGCAGAAGCGCTTGGAATTACCGTCGAGGTTTTTGTGCGTAAGCTTGGGGCGGTTTTGAGCAGCGTGGAAAAGTAGATGGCGCCGGGTATCGGCAACTAATTAAATCAGTGCAATAAGTCCGATAAATAATAATGGCCAACTCTCCGATAGCAAAAAGCTTTAGTATCAGCCCGGCGCTTTTACAGGGCGTAGATCCCTGTGGCCACCGCCAGCGAAGTTAACGTAGGGGAGGCCAGGGGCTTTGCCCCCAAATCTTTCCGTATCGTGAAGGCTCCTTGTCCGTTACTCCGAAGGAACGCAATATTAAATCAGTGAATGCGACTATCCTGTCGAGGCTGCGCAGGTCCCCTTGGGGCTTCCCCTGAAAACAATCCGCAGATCGAATTGCCCCGTCGCGCGAAGCGCACGACGGGGCAATTCATGATCGAGGACGTTTTCAGGGGAAGCCCCAAGGGGACCGGTGAGAGCAATGAGGCAGGGCGCTACAGGTATTCGATCTGGGCGCCCTCGGTGTCGCACGTCAGAATGTGCGTGTCGCACTTGGGGAACTGCTCGCGCAGCTTGACCTGCAGGAACTTTGCCACGATGGTGTCGTCAGTTACGGCCATGAGGGTCGAGCCGGAGCCGCTAATCCAGATGGTCTTAGCGCCGCCGTTAAGGCAGGTGTCGCGCACTGCGTTGTAGTCGGGGATGAGGCGGCGGCGATAGGGCTCCTGGATGCGGTCGTCGTTGGCGGCGGCAATCAGGTCAAGGTCGCCGGTCTCCAGGCCGCGCGTCATGCCCGCGATGCGGCCCATCTGCCACACGGCGGTGGAGAGCGGAATCTCCTGTGGCACGACCTTGCGCGCCTCACTCGTGTGCACCTCGTAAGGTGGAATCACGGTAATAAAACGCAAGCGATCGCTCACCTCGTAGCGCAGACACTGGGGGAGCGAATCGGTCGGCGTAAAGGAGCAGACGGCGCCGCCCAGGATAGCGGGGGCGACGTTATCGGGATGGCCCTCGACCTCGGTGGCAATGCGGACGAGCTCGGCACGGTCGACGGTGTGGCCCGTCAGCGCGGCGGCCGCCATAATGCCGGCGACGACGCAGGTGGAGCTGGAACCCAGGCCGCGGGCGACGGGCACGTCGGTTTGAATGTCGATAGCAACGGGAAAAGCCGGCTCGCCCCACGCGGCCAGAGCATCGACAAAGCTCACATAGACCAGGTTATTCTCGTTTTGGAACTCCTCGGGGCAACCCGTGATGGTGAGCTTGTCGGCGCGCTCGAAGGTGAAGTGCGAGTAGAGGCTGACGGCCATGCCGAGGGTATCGTAGCCGATGCCTAGGTTGGCGCTGGTTGCTGGGACGGTGATTTTGATCATGTGGGTCCTCCTGGGCGGGTCTGGCCGTTTAGTTCGCTGCTCGGGCAGTCCTGGCTCGCTCGGAAAGCACATTAAGTGCTTTCCGGCTCGTGCGGAACTCGCGACGAACTAAACGGCCAGACCCGCTCGCATGCTCGTCATCATCCCAAAAGCTAAATAAAAAGAAGGTGCGCCGGCTTTCGCCGGCGCCTTATAAAGGGTTTTAGTTGGTAGCCATCTTTTTTGCTGCAGACTCGACGTAGCTTGCCATCTCATTGACGTCGCAGACGTCTTCGAAGCGGACGGGTTTGGATTCGAGTTCGGCGAGCTGGGTCGGGGCGACCGTGTTGGTGGCCTGCTCGAGCACGCGCATAGCCTCAAAGTCGTCCTCGGGAACGTTAAGCCCCAGAGCTTCGCAGCAGGCGCGCGGGAACTTGTAGGGGCTGGCGGTCGAAAGCAGCACGCGGGCCTTGGCGCCCACGGCGGGGGCGACCTGCTCAAAGACGTGATAACCGCAAGCGGTGTGCGGGTCGATCACGTAGCCGTTCGCGTCCCAGCAGCTCTTGATGGCAGTGCGGACCTCGTCCTCGCTGGCCCAGCCGCAGCCAAAGACGCTCTGAATCTTTGCCAGCAGGTCGGCGGGAACCTCGTAGCGACCAGTCTGTGCCAGCTGCTCCATAAGGTCGGCAACAAGCTCGCAGTCGCCATCGGACAGGAAGTACAGCATGCGCTCCAGGTTAGAGCTGATGAGGATGTCCATCGATGGCGAGATGGTCGTGAAGAACGGGCGGTTGCGGTCGTAGACGCCGGTGGTCAGGAAGTCAGCAAGAACGTTGTTCTTGTCGCTCGCGACGATGAGCTTGGCGACGGGCAGGCCCATGCGCTTGGCGTAGTAGCCGGCCAAGATATCGCCAAAGTTGCCGGTGGGCACACAGAACTCTACGGCGTCGCCAGCCTCGATAGCGCCGGCGCGCAGCAGCTGCGCATAGGCGGCAAAGTAGTAGACGACCTGCGGTACCAGACGGCCGACATTGATAGAGTTGGCGCTCGAAAGCACCGTGCCGGCGGCTTCCAGGCGCTCGGCAAGCTCCTTATCGGCAAAGATGCGCTTGACGGCACTCTGGGCGTCGTCAAAGTTGCCGCGGATGCCGCAGACGGCGACGTTGTCGCCCTCCTGCGTGGACATCTGCAGGTTCTGGACGCGGCTGACCTTGCCCTCGGGATAAAAGACGGTGATGCCCGTGCCCGGAGCGTCGGCAAAACCGGCGAGCGCGGCCTTGCCGGTGTCGCCGGACGTGGCGGTGACGATCATGATGCGCTCAGCTCCGCCGTCCTTGGCAGAGGTG
>URGY01000017.1 GCA_900547505.1 uncultured Collinsella sp. | reverse complement strand
CTCGTTCCCGCGGCCGCAGTGCTGAGCTGCGTGGTGCCGGCGCTCGAGCGCCCGTGGAAGGCGGCGCTTTCCCGTACCTGCACGGGACGCGTGCTCACGGTGGGACCGGGCCTCAAGACCGGCATGCCCGTGCACTACGACGACCCGGCCGAGATCGGCCCCGACCGCATCGCCGACGCCGTGGCGGCCCGTGCCGTCTACGGCTCTCCGTGCATCGTGACCGACCTGGGCACAACGACCAATATCGAGGTCATCGATACGCACGGAACCTTTGTCGGCGGCGTCATCGCGCCGGGTCTGGCACTTGGCGCCCGCTCGCTTTCGGCCGCTGCGGCGCGCCTGCCGCAGGTCGAGCCCTCGGCACCCACGCATGTGATCGGTCGCAACACGCGCGAGGCCATGCGCTCGGGCGTGGTCTTGGGCGAGGTGGCCCGCATCGACGGCATGCTCGACATGGTGCTCGCCGAGATGCGCGCGACCAAGGCCGCGGGGGAGGGCGACGTGCCCATCGTCATTACCGGCGACGACGCCGAGGCGCTCGCGTCGCTGGTCGGCCATAGCCTGACGGTCGACGACGCGCTGACGCTGCGGGGTCTCGCCGAGCTCTACCGCATCAACCAAAAGCCCCGCCGCGTGTAAAAGTGAGGGCGCCGGTGGGACATACGCCTCCACCTTTCACCTGCTACAATGGGTCAAACTATTGCGATTACGGAGGTGTCTGCCATGTCGGACGATCTTCATCAAACTTCGTCAGGCAAGCGCCTGGACGTCATTAGCTGGGACGAGTTCTTTATGAGCGTGGCCATCGCCGCGCAGCGCCGCAGCAAGGACCCCAACACGCAGGTGGGTGCGTGCATCGCCAACACCAACCACCGCATCCTTTCGGTGGGCTACAACGGTACACCCTCGGCGCTCAACGACGACTTTTTCCCGTGGGGTACGAGCGACGACCCGCTGCAGGACAAGCACAACTACGTGGTCCATGCCGAGGCCAACGCCGTTCTCAACTACCGTGGCTCGCTCAAGGACCTCGAGGGTTCCACGGTCTACGTCACGCTGTTCCCGTGCCACGACTGCGCCAAGATTTTGGCTCAGGTGGGCGTGGGCGAGGTCGTCTACCTGGACAACAAGTACGCCGACACCGATGACGGACGCATCAGCCGCCGCATCCTCGACTCCTGTGGCATCAGCTACCGCCAGGTCATCGTCGATGTCCAGATTGGTACCGGGGGACAGGCTCGACAGTAATATGCGTTGTCGCTATCTGACGACGAACGCAGCTCAAAGAGCCCCGTCCCAAATTGACTACTCGTGAAAGTCGCGTCTGCGCGCATGGACGGCTCGTGAGCGGGTACATGGCTGTAGTAACATAGCTTCTGTCCGCGGGCGCGCCCGCGTAATTGTGAGAAAGGAGCCCCTGTGGCTGTTAACGAAGAGCTGCTTAAGAAGGTTCTTGAAGAGATTCGCCCCAACCTGCAGGCCGACGGCGGCGATATGGAGTATGTGGGCGTCGACGACGAGGGTGTCGTCAAACTGGAACTGCAGGGCGCTTGCGCCGGCTGCCCCATGAGCTCGCTGACCCTGTCCATGGGCATTGAGCGTATCCTGAAGGAGCATGTGCCCGGCGTTACCCGCGTTGAGCAGGTCAATGCTTCCGGCGAGGCCGAGGACCTGTACGACGAGTACGCGCCGTTCTAAGATGCGAAAGCTGCGGACGGCATACTCCGCATAGACGTTACGCCCAAATATGCGGCTGCGAGCGCAAGGCCCGCGGCCGCATTTGTATGTAGGGAGCAGGGAGATCGATATGCTCAACGACCTCTACCATATGCTTGATCCCGTCGCGATCTCGGCGGGCCCCATCACCATCTACTGGTACGGCCTAGCCTACGTGGTCGGCGCCCTGCTCACGGCGGTCGTCATGTACCGCGCGCAGCGTCGCTGGGGCTTTAACATCACGATTGACGACCTGACGAGTGTCGTGGTCGGCGTGGTCTTTGGCCTCATTATCGGTGCGCGCCTGTTCTACGTCGTCTTTTACGGTGATGGCTACTACTGGGCGCACCCGCTCGAGATCTTTGCCACCAACGAGGGCGGCATGAGCTTCCATGGCGGTTTGGTGGGCGGCATTATCGGCGGCATCATTGTGTGCCGCATGTATAAGCTCGATGCATGGACTTTGGCAGACCTTGCCGTCATAGGCGCGCCGCTGGCCTTGTGCCTGGGCCGTTGTGCCAACTTTGTCAACGGTGAGCTGTGGGGCAAGCCGACCGATCTGCCCTGGGGCGTGGTCTTCGGTGGCACCGCGGGCGATATGCCGCGTCACCCCTCCCAGCTCTACGAGGCATTTCTTGAGGGCATCGTGCTCTTTTGCATTCTGCAGGTGCTCAGCCGCAAAAAGCCGCTACTGCCCCAAGGCACGTTTATGGGCGTGTTTGTGATGGGTTACGGCATCGTCCGCTTCCTCATTGAGTTTGTGCGCGTGCCCGATGCGCAGCTGGGCTATCTACTGGGTGGCGTTATCACCATGGGCCAGTTGCTGAGCCTGCCGCTCGTAATCGCGGGCCTGGCGCTCATCATCTTTGCTCGTCGCCGCAACCAGCCCCAGCGCGTCTACCTGGACGCCTAACCACCAAAACCACCACAAAGGGGACAGGAACCTTTGTGGTGGTTCGCTGGGCAACGATGACAGAACCGTAACGTTTCCCCAGATAAAACCTGCCAAAATAAACCTGTCCCTTTTGGCAGGTTTCTAGAAAGGCTTTCGGACTGTGAAGGATTCCGACCTCTCCACAACGGCTGCGCGCGACGCTGCCCGCATCGTCTGGTTTAAGCGCTACCCTGCCAAGCAGACGCTCATCGCATTTTTGCTCGCGCTATTGGCGACCACGGCGTTTTCCATCGATCCCGCCCCGGTGTCGAGCAACGCAGTCTTGGCGATTGACCCCAAAGCTTCGGGCATGCTGTACGTGTGCTACGAGGTGCTCCTCTCGTTTGCCGGCCATACCGACGCGGTCATGCTGCTTGCACTTGCCTGCCTGCTCACCTTGCCGTTTCGCTACGTGTTCTTTGGCCGTGGCGACACCTGGCGTCCATCGATCATTCTGCCGTCGCTGTTCTTTGCCATCTGCATGGTGTTCGGCCGCAGCTACGACCTCACCGATTCGGCCGAGATCGTGCTCGGCGACAAAGCCCGCATCATCTGCGCCTGGATTGGCGGCGCGGGCTGGATGCTCTTGGCGGTCGTTGCCTTCTATCTGGCTTTTGAGTGCTTGGATTGGCTGAGCTCTCGGCGCATTCCGTTTTCGGAAGCGCACTTTGGCCGCGTATGGCGTGTGACTCACGCCGTGCTCTCGGTCCACCCCTTTGCCGGGCCCTTCCTGGTGCTTATGATCGCCTGGGCGCCCACGCTCATCGCTTCGCTGCCCGGCCTTTTTATGGGAGATACGGGTGCGCAGATTCGCCAGTGGTTCAACTATCCCAACGGCACGAGCGACTACCTGCGCCTACTCAACCCCAACGTGCTGCTCAACGGGCATCATCCCGTAGTGCATACGGCCATTATCGGCTCGTGCGTTCAACTGGGGCTTTCGCTGTTCAACAGCGCTAACGCGGGCCTCATCATCTATACCTGCGCTCAATTTGTCATCACGGCTGCCTGCATGGCCTATTCCATTTCGTCGCTGCGCAAACTGGGCGTGAGCCTGCCGGTTCGCGGTGCGATCCTGCTGTTCTTTGCGTTTATGCCGATGTTCTCTAACTACGCGGCGTTGCTCACCAAAGACGTGCTCTTTGCCGACGCGTTTTTGGTGCTGCTGGTACAGACCGTCAAGCTCGTGACATGTGGCTTGCCCCGTCGTGATGCCCATGTCGAGCGAGCGGGCGAGAAAGCCCCCGTGCTCTTTGCGTGCCACGACTGGCTGTTGCTTGCGCTGGCTGCCATGGGTTCCACGTTTTTGCGCAATGGAGGCCTGGTCTTTCCGTTGGCGGCCTGCGTGATTGCGGCGGCGTTTTGCGCATGGGATATACATGTCGCTCGTCGTGCGGCTAAGCAGACGGGCACCGCGGTCTCATGCGCCACGCCGCGCTTCCGCTGGGTTGGCGTCCTCGCGGTGCTCGCACTCTGCCTTGCCTCTAATATGTACTTCACCAAGGTCTTTATGCCGGCGCACGACATCACGCCTGGTTCCAAGCGCGAAATCCTCTCGATTCCGTTCCAACAGACGGCTCGTTTCGTCCAAAAGCACGACGGCCTCAACTCGGGCGTTAACCCTACGGTTAAGGAGGATGGCACCATCGTGGAAGCTCCTTGCGACGGCTTGGTGACCGACGAAGAGCGTGCCGTGATCGACCGTGTGCTCAAGTACGAGAATCTGGGCCGCCGTTACAACCCGGATAAGTCGGACGCCGTCAAAAATTGCTTTAACGAGTACGCCTCGCAGGAGGACATCAAGGCCTATTTTGAGGTATGGACCCAGATGTTTAAGAAGGATCCCGAGTGCTATATCTC
This sequence comes from uncultured Collinsella sp., assembly GCA_900547505.1. Taxonomy (GTDB): domain Bacteria; phylum Actinomycetota; class Coriobacteriia; order Coriobacteriales; family Coriobacteriaceae; genus Collinsella. The sequence goes on along the minus strand of URGY01000017.1, from coordinate 11,712 downwards.
GGCGCTCATCAATAACTACTACGGCTACTTTTATCCGAGTACCCGCGATGCGTGGGTCTACAGCACGGCGCGCAGTGCCGAGATTATGGCACGCCCCGATAATCTCAAGTACTTCGACTTCCATCCGGTCGATAGCAAGGTTGTGCGCTGGTGCGACCACCTGATCAACCTGTATCGCGTGGCAGTACAGCGCATCCCGTTTATCTCGCTCACCATGAGCTCGGCTACTTACGTGTGGATTATGATCGCCGTGGTGGTCTACCTGTTGCGCCGCCATTCGTGGCGCGGGCTGGCCATTTGGGTGCCGCTGCTGGGCGTGCTCGCCGTGTGCCTGATTGGTCCGTGCAACGGCTCGACCTACATGCGCTACCTGTATCCGGTCATTGCCTGCATGCCCTTCGCCATCGGCGCCACCGTCACCCGCAGCGACCTCCTCTGGTCCTAATTTGGTGCAAAGGGGACAGGTTACTTTGCACTAAGGGGCTGCATCATCACGACGCCTTCATTTTGGGGTTTATCTCGCAGGCTAGTAGGTATATCATAACGACGTTTGTTTATATTGCCCGAGCATTTGCGCTGGGCTTTAGGTCGAAACCGATAGGAGACACGTATGTCCGGACACTCTAAGTGGGCCACAACCAAGCATCGTAAGGGCGCGCAGGACGCCAAGCGTTCCGCCCTCTTCTCCAAGCTCAGCCGCAACATCACCGTTGCTGCCCGTCTCGGCGGTGACCCGCTGCCCGAGAACAACGCCAGCCTCGCCGCTGCCGTTGCCAAGGCCAAGGCTCAGTCCATGCCTAAGGACAAGATCAAGTCCGCTATCGACAAGGCTTTTGGTTCGGGTGCTGACGCCGCCGTCTACGAGAACATCGTGTACGAGGGCTACGGTCCTGCCGGTGTCGCCGTCTACGTCGACTGCCTGACCGACAACCGCAACCGTACCGCCGCTGACGTCCGCTCCGCCTTCTCCCACGCTGGTGGCAACCTGGGTACCTCCGGCTCCGTCGCCTTCCAGTTTGAGCGCAAGGGCCAGATTGTCGTCGCCAAGGAGATCCTGGACGAGAACGCCAAGAAGGAGACCATGATCGCCAACGGTGCTGCCGGTGACGAGGATGAGTTCATGATGGCTATCGCCGAGGCCGGTGGCGAGGACTACGAGGATGCCGGCGAGGAGTGGATCGTCTGGACTACTGCCAACGAGGTTATGGCTGTCTCCAAGGCGCTCGAGGAGCAGGGCGTCCAGGTCAAGGGCTCCGAGACCACCATGGTCCCGACCACCCCGACCGAGGTTTCCGGCGCCGACGCCAAGAAGGTCCAGCGCCTCATCGACCGTCTTGAGGAGCTCGACGACGTCCAGGACGTCTACAGCACCATGGACATGACCGACGAGGTCATCGCTGCCCTCGAGGAGGAGTAGCGCCAGCACGGATTGAGCCGTGCATATCTGGGCATAATGAAGCGAGCATGCAAGCCTCGTGGAATAGATGAGCCGGATCCGCGTGCGTAGAGCACCGGACCCGGCTCTTTTATAATGATGCGAACCGTTTTGCATTTCGAGAGTCGAGATTTGAAGGGAGCGCCGCGTGCGCGTACTCAAACGAGCCCTAGCGATCGTGTATCTTGCTGCCACCATCGTGGCGCTGGGTACGCTTGTCTGCCAGTTTTGGGGGCCGTATACGTATCGCTTTATGCTGCTGATGCGCGACCCCATGCCGCGCATCGTCGTCACGGCGTGTGCCGGCGTCGTGGCGCTCGGCGCACTGCTGAGCTTTTTCCGCCTGATGTTCGCCCGTCGCGAACCGTCCTGCGTGCATCCGGCGGGGGAGCGCAATATCGAGGTTACCCTTGCGGCGCTTTCTTCGTGCGCTAGGGCTGCTGCCGAGCGTGACGACCGCGTGATGGTCGAGCATGTCGAGGCCCGCGTCCAAGGCCCCGACGATTCGCACGTCCGTTTTAAGGTCGAGGCTATCGCGCTTGACGATAAGGACGTGGCATCTCTGGCTACCGCGATGCAGCAGCGCATCGAGGAAGCTTGCGACACCATGCTCGGCACGCCGGGTACGACCACGCGCGTCCGTTTTTTGCCGTCCAAGACTACCGTCCAGACCGTGGAGGTTTCCGGTGAGTGATACCAATCAAGATAAGACCGCTCGTACGCCGCGCCTGACGATTGACCAGAGCGCCACGCCGGCGAGCGAACCTGTTGATTCCAAAGCGGGGGCAACCGAGTTGCAAGACGCGGCAGCCGCGGATTTTGACGAGGCTATGGGTCTCATCAAGGGTACGGGCGCTGCCATCTGGAGCTATGCTGTGCGTCATCCCAACACCACGCTTGGCGCCGTCGCCGGCTTTATCCTCGCCGTGTTGGTGCTCACGCTGGGCCTGTGGGACACGCTCGTCATTGCATTCTTCGTGCTGATCGGCGCTGTGATCGGCCAAATTCGCGACGGCGAGAACGGGATCGTCAACTTCTTCGGCCGTCTGTTTAGCGGCCGCTAATATGTATTCGACTGTCGCATCCGCGGCAGGCATAAGGAGGAACCATGGCTTTTAATACGAAGGTCGATGTAGCCGATACCGAGCTCGAGGCCGACGAGACCGTCGCCGCCGAGGCCGAGGACGTAACGCTCGAGGACGAGGCGCTCGTCGAGGCCGAACCCGCCGACGATGCGGACGAGGACGACGAGGAAGCGGACGAGTCCGAGGACTCGCTGACCTATTCCAACGGCGTGATTGAGAAAATCGTTGCCATGGCCACCCGCGAGGTTCCGCACGTTCTGGGCATGAAGGGTAACCTCATGCACTTTGTGCAGGAGCAGTTTGGTGCCGAGAATCTGACCAAGGGCGTGACGGTCGAGGTCACCGATGATAATCGCGTGGTCGTCAACATCTCCGTCATCATCGAGTACGGCGCCTATGCGCCCGCGATCTTCGACGATGTCAAGGCACGTGTCACCGAGCGCCTTGCCGCGATGACCGGCCTTGAGGTGGCGGGCGTCAACCTGCGCATCGAGGACGTCATCACCCCCGAGGAGTACGAGCACCGCACCAGCCAGCACGAATAACCTTCCAAAAAAGACAGGTTTGTTTTGGCAGGTTTTATCTGCGAAAACGTTAAACGGCCGACCGCGCAAGTAAAAGCGTAGCCGGCCGTTTCTGTACGCTCCCGATATAGTCATACCGCTCGTCTAACTAAGGGTTGCAATCCCCACGTTCCGCGTTACCCTAATGAGCGCATTGTTTCCAAATTGTTAACGAGGAGTTGCCGTAATGGCCGACGAGCACGAAACAGAAAGCCAGGCATGGGCGATTGAGGCTGCCGCGGCAGAGGCGGCATCGCGAGCTGCCGAGGAGGTGCATCGTCCTCCCGTGGTGCCGATGGAGCGCGTGGTCGATCGCACCGATATCGAGCGCGGCGAGCGTGCCGGCCAAAAGCGCAGCCAGGAGCCAGGCTTCCCGCGCTTTTTCGCCGAGCTCAATCTGGGCCTGATTCTTACGGCCTTTGCCATCGTTGCGTTTAAAACCCCTAATCACTTTGCTTTTGGCGGCACCTCGGGCGTGTCGGTCATTCTATCCACGCTGTTCCCGACCCTTCCCGTCGGCGTCTTTATGTGGATTATCAACGCGGTTCTCGTCGTCTTGGGCTTTATCTTTTTGGAGCGCAAGGCGATTCTTTGGAGCGTCTTCGCTTCGTTTGCGCTTTCGGCCTACGTCTCGCTGTTTGAGCTCTTCATTCCGACCGATGTCTCTCTGACGGGTGATATGTGGCTCGACCTGTGCTTTGCCGTGATTCTGCCGGCGCTCGGCAGCGCTATCGTCTTTGATATTGGTGCCTCGACGGGCGGCACGGACATTCTCGCCATGATCCTCAAACGTCGCACGACGCTCGAGATTGGCCGCGCCCTGCTGCTGGTCGATATCGGCATCGTGACCATCGCGGCCTTTTTGTATGGCCCGCGTGTCGGTCTGTACTGCGTGCTCGGTCTGTTTGCCAAGACGCTTGTGGTCGACAAAGCCATTGAGAGCATTCATCTGCGCAAAGTCTGCACGGTCATTTGTTCCGAGCCCCTTAAGGTCGAGGAGTTTATCGTCAAGCATCTCAACCGCACGGCGACCATCAGCCGCGGCTACGGTGCCTTCTCGGGCAAGTGCGTGACGGTGATCATGAGCGTGCTGAGCCGTCGCGAGGCCGTGCAACTACGCCGCTATGCGCGCGAAGTCGATCCGGGTGCCTTTATCACGATCGTTGACAGCTCCGAGATCGTCGGCAAGGGCTTCCGCGGAACGAACTAACGCAGACGTATTCAACGAACCGCCTGCTGGCGCCGTGTACCTTGCAAATCGGTCATCTTTGAGTATTTGACCCCACATTGGGCAATAATGATGCTAAAGACATCGTTTGCGATCCAAGTGATTCGTTCAAGATACGAAGGGATGATTCTATGTTCTGCTCGCAGTGTGGCGCCCCCATGGGCGATAACGACAAGTTCTGCGGCGCGTGTGGTGCCCCCAATGCCGGTGCCGCAGCCTCTGCCCCTCAGGGTCAGCCTCAGCCTCAGCAGTTTGCCCCTCAACCGCCCGTGGCGAATGCGCCAAAGGGCTGTGTGGCTCAGGCGTTCCAAGATATGACCAAGACCCCGGGCGTGCTTCAGCGTGTATGCCAAATCGCGTTTTTGCCGGCGCTGATTTGTGTTGTGTCGGTACTCGTGCTGTTTATTCCCGTTATTGGCGGCATTGCAGCTGCCATCGGCTTTTTGGCAGCTTGCATTGCGAGCGTGTGTGGTTCCGGCTTTGGTATCGAGTGGGGTCGCGATCTGTCGCTCAAGGTTGATGACGGTATGGATCGTCCACTCATGCGTTCCACGTCGTTTGGCCTCGGAGTCTTTTCGAGCGTTATCTCGGTCGTGCTCGAGGTTATCGCTGCCATTCCCGTTATCGGTGTAGTGCTTTCGCTGGTGGAGAGCGTGGTAATTGGCGCCGCGGGCTCGTATTCTTATTACGGCTCTTATGCGCTCGAGGCTGCGCTGTTTGGCTCGCTTGGCTTGCTTGTCCTGGCTATGATTGCCACGGCGGTCCTGGGGGTCTTCTTTAAAATGTTCGCCGACGTCGCCGTGATGCACTTTGCGGTGACTGGTCGTGTGGAGAGTGCGTTTTCGCTCGACAAGGTCTGGGCGGCGTTTAAGCACAACAAGACCAAGCTGTTCTGTGCTTCGTTCCTTCCCGAGTTTTTGACGGGCCTGGTCGCCAACGTTGTCACCTGGATTCTGACGTTCGTCTTTGGCACCATTGCCTCTGTCGGTATGTATAGCTACTACTACCGTCCTACGGCTATTGAGGCGCTTGTTACTGGCGGTGGCATCACGCTCGTATTGTTCTTGGTGCTGACGGCGTTTGTCACGGTATTCCTCACGGTCTTTGGCAAGATGCTCAAGCACCGTGCCGTTGGCTATTGGGTTGCACGCTATGCAAGCGAATGGGCCGATGAGGATAAGGACGACGTTCTGACTTTTGTATTGCCCTTCGAGAAGAAGTCCGCTCCTTCGGGTCACGGTGCTCCGGATGCTTCGCCGGCACCTGCACCTGCACCTGTTCCCGCGCCCGAGCCTGAACCGGCGCCCGAGTCTGAGACGGCATCTGAGCCTGAGCCTGAGCCTGAGCCGGCACCTGCACCTGCACCTGAGTCGGCGTCCGAGCCAAGCTCCGACGAGGAGCCTCAGGACGAGTAGCCACGCCGTCTGCCATTTGGGGACGGGGTAGAAATGGTAGAAATAGCGCTTGAAGAATGAGCGGGGGCGGACGTTTCGATACGTCCGCCCCCGCTTTGACATCGCGATGTGGCTATGACTGCGAGATGCCAGCGAATCGACTACTCGTCGTGCTTCTCCTCGCGGCGTGCAGCAGCGCGTGCATCGTGGATGCCCTTGATCGCGGCATGGCGAGCCGTTCGGGCATCATGGATGGCGTCGCGGGCCTCGGCGGCCGTTGCCTTGGCAGAGCGCAGCTTGGCTGCCAGGTCGGGATTGGTCTCGGCAACCGCGGCGATCGCGGGGCCGTCGAGCTCTTCTTGCGTGGGCTCGGCCAAAAAGTCGATGGCATACTGAGCGGCTACCATGGAGCCCTTGGCGAGCACGCTCTCGTCGATCTTATAGAAGCAGGAGTGCTGGGCATAGGTGGCGCCAATCTGGGGGTTGCGCGTGCCAACAAAGGCGAGCACGCCCGGTACGCGGCGCAGATACTCCGAGAAGTCCTCGCCCGAAAGCGTGCCGCGGTAATGGCCCTCGCCCGCGGGGCCCAGGCACTTGAGCACAGCTTGGCGGCAGCGCTCGCTCGAGGCGGCATCGTTTTCTACCTTGTAGTTGGCGATGGTGTAGTCGGTGAGTTCGGCCTCGGCGCCCAGGGCAGCCGCGGTGTGCTCCACGATGCGGCGCATAAGCTCGGGCATCTCTTCATGCGTCTTGTCGCCATAGGTGCGTACCGTGCCGGCGAGGTACGCCGTGCCGGCGATAACGTTGCGCGCGGTGCCGCCGTGCAGTTCGCCGACGGTGATGACGGCGGGTTCATAGGGGCTAATCTCGCGCGAGACGATAGTTTGCAGGGCGTTGACGATTTCGGCGGCAACCATAACGGCGTCGTGGCCGCGCTGGGGCATGGCGCCATGGCACGAGGTGCCGCGGACGTCGATGCGGAACCAGTCGGTGTTTGCCATGCGCGGGCCGGGCTCGCAGCTCACGGTGCCGGCATCGACCTCGCTCCAGATGTGCGCGGCATAGGCGCCGTCGACGCCATCGAGTACGCCCGTGCCGATCATGAGCTTGGCGCCCTGGCCGTTTTCCTCGCTGGGCTGGAATACGATGCGAATCTCGCCGTGGATGTCATCGGTCATGTGGCGCAGGATCTGCAGCGTGCCGAGCATCATGGCGATGTGGCAGTCGTGACCGCAGGCGTGCATGCAGCCCTCGTTGACGCTGGCGAACTCCTCGCCGGTCTGCTCGGTGACGGGCAGGGCGTCGATATCGGCGCGCAGCAGGATACGGCGGCGCGGCGTGCCGTCTTCGCGGTAGGCATCGGGCGCGGTACCGCGGAGCGTCGCCACCAGGCCCGTCTTGAGCGGGCGCTCGTAGGGGATATTCATGGCGTCGAGCTGGTTGGCGATGTCGGAGGTCGTACGCTCCTCGGCAAGGCTCAGCTCCGGGTGCTTATGGAAGTGCCGGCGCTGCTTGATGATGTAGGGTTCAAACTCGGCGGCGATATCTCGGATGGCCGCGGTGACGTCGTCTGCCGCGCGAACCTCGGTTGCCGCCATAATTTGCTGTGCCTTGGTCTTCGTCATGGTCGATTTGCTCCTTGCTGGGTTGATCGCAAAATCGTACAGGCTCTCTCCAGTATGCCACCTGCCGCTAGGGCTGGTAAAGTTGCCGTTTGCCGCTTGGAGTTTTGTTACAAGGGCGGGGGAGTACACTCGGGGGTGTTGAATTTCCTGCCAGAGATGGGGATGCCCATGCAGCATATCGATCGGATTATCCGCTCCAAGAACGTCTTTACCGCGCAAGACGGCATCGATACCGCCCGCGAGCTGGCGATTGCCATCGCAGGCGACCGTATCGTCGCAGTCGGCAAGCCCGATGACGTGATTGCCGCCGCTCCCGCCGCCACGTCGGTTATCGACTACGGCGAGCAGTTTGTCTGCCCCGGCTTTCATGACGCTCATCTGCACTTCTTCCATACCTCGGTCGGTTCCTCGCCGTACATGCTCATGGATATGGGCACGTCCGAGGCTGCGCTGGTGCAGCACGCGTTCGAGTTTTCCAAGGACCTGCCCGATGACGCTTGGGTTGTGACGCAGGGCTGGCGCGACTACCGTTGGGACCCGCCCGAGCATCCTACCAAGGCGTCGCTCGATGCGGCATTCCCCGATCGTCCCTGCGTTATGTATTCGGGCGACGGGCATACGCTTTGGCTCAACAGCCGCGCACTCGAGGCGCTCGGCGTCACACGCGACAGCGAGCCTCCGGCGGGCGGTAGCTACGACAAGGATGCAAACGGCGAGCTCACGGGTATTGCTCACGAGGCGGCCGCTATGCAGCTGCTTCCGCGCTGCCTTGAGTGGCTGGGGGAGGATCGCATTGCAAGCGCTTACGCCGATCAAATGAGGCGTATGGCCGAGCAGGGCATCACTTCGATCTGCGACATGTCGCTCATGCCCATGCCGGGTTGTGACTTCATCCGCGACGACGTCTACGACAAGCTGCAAGCCGCCGGCAAGCTGGGTATCCGCGCCCATCTGTTCCCCACGCTGCTGGATGACCAGTCGCGCTTGGAAGAACTGCAGACCCGCTACGCGAACAACGCGCTGCTCTCGGCGCCTGGTTTTAAGCAGTTCTTCGACGGCGTCTCGAGCGAACATACCGCATACCTCACTGAGCCCTATACCAATCCACGCTTCCCGGGCGATCAGGGTCGCCTGACGGTTCCTGTCGAGCGCATGCGCAAGTTGGTTCTGGCTGCAGCCGAGCGCGGCCACACCGTGCGCATCCACGTTATCGGCGACGGTGCCATCCATGCTGCGCTCGATATCTTTGAGGAGGCGGCAGAGCTCTACGGTCTGCCCCCGCACGGTCATAACACGCTCGAGCATCTGGAGAATTTGCTGCCTCAGGACATCGATCGTCTGCGCAAGCTCAACGTCATTGCCTCGAGCCAGCCCTGCCATATCACGCTCGACCCGGGTGGCCCGGAGCGCGACCTGGGCTTGGAGCGCAGCCGCATCATGTGGCCGCTTGCGACCTATAAACAGCGCGGCATTCGCCAAGCCTTCGGTACCGACAGCCCTATCACGCCTGTTACTAGCATGAACGTGCTCTACACGGCTATCACGCGACAAGACCCCAAAAGCCACTGGCCCGAGGGCGGCTGGCTGCCGAGTGAGCGTATCGATGCGGCAACGGCTCTGCGCAACTACACCCTGGGCAGCGCCTATGCAGCGGGCGACGAGCAAAACCTCGGCAGCCTGGAACCCGGCAAATACGCCGATCTGGTAGTCCTAGACCAAAACCCGCTCACCATCGACCCCCAAGAGCTCCAGGGCACCAAAGTTCAGGCTACCTACTTGGCAGGCGACTTGATTTACGAGCGCTAACCCCATCCGCATCGCCATTTTGCTGCACTGGCTTTTCTGAATGCCGGGTCCGAATTAGTTAACCTGGCTCCCGTGTGGCGCCGGAGGGGCGGGATATAAGGTTTATCGCGAGTTCCGCACGAGCCGAAGGCCACTTAATGTGGCCTTCGTGCGAGCAGGACTGCCCGAGCAGGAAACCTTATATCCCGCCCCTCCGGCGCCACACGGGAGCTGCGCACAAGTTATCCCCCGGCATTCAGAAAATCTAAGTGCCAAAAAATAAGATTTTTTGACTCCGTGTTGTATAACCCGCCATTCGTGGGTACCATTCAACGCGTACGCAAACAAAAAGGGTTAACCCGCGCGGCTCAACCGCGCGGCCCAAAAAGGAGGAAACAAGCATGTCGTCTTTGAAGCCGCTTGCAGATCGCGTCCTGGTCAAGCCCGACGAGGCCGAGCAGAAGACCGCTTCTGGTCTGTACATCGCCAGCAACGCTCAGGAGAAGCCGCAGCGCGGCACCATCGTTGCCGTTGGCGCCGGTAAGGTCAACGACAAGGGCGAGCGCATCCCCATGGACGTTCAGGTCGGCGACGTTGTCATCTACGGTAAGTTCGGTGGCAACGAGGTCAAGGTCGACGGCGAGAAGTATCTGCTCATGCGCGCCGACGACATCTACGCCGTCGTCGAGGCCTAGTCTCGTCAGAATCTCTGATTCGTCTTTGAACGCGTCCGCCGCATAGGACTCGGAAGCGGCGACGCGAGTCACATTTCTTTTGGAGGATTACCTACCATGGCAAAGAACATTACGTTCAACACCGATGCCCGCGCTAAGCTCGCCAAGGGCGTCAACACTCTGGCCGACGCCGTTACCGTCACCATGGGCCCCAAGGGCCGTTACGTCGCTCTGCAGCGCACGTTCGGTGCCCCGACCATCACCAACGACGGCGTTTCCGTCGCTAAGGAGATCGAGCTCGAGGACAACATCGAGAACATGGGCGCTCAGCTGGTGAAGGAGGTCGCCACCAAGACCAACGACACCGTGGGTGACGGCACCACCACCGCAACCCTGCTCGCTCAGGCTATCGTCAACGACGGTCTGCGCAACGTCGCCGCCGGCGCCAACCCGCTGGCCATCCGTCGCGGCATCGACAAGGCTGTAAATGCCGCCGTCGCCGAGATGAAGAAGCAGGCCAAGCCGGTCGAGACCAAGGAGCAGATTGCTTCCGTCGGCACCATCTCCGCTGGTGACCCCGAGGTTGGCGAGAAGATCGCCGAGGCCATGGAGGTCGTGGGCAAGGACGGCGTCATCACCGTCGAGGATTCCCAGACGTTCGACATTACCATCGACACCGTCGAGGGCATGCAGTTCGACAAGGGCTATGTCTCCGCTTACTTCGTCACGGACAACGACCGCATGGAGGCCGTGATGAAGGATCCGTACATCCTCATCACCGACCAGAAGATCTCCAGCGTTCAGGACATCATGCCTGTTCTCGAGGCTGTCCAGCGCGCCGGCCGCGGCCTGCTCATCATCGCTGAGGACATCGACGGCGAGGCTCTGCCGACCCTGGTCCTCAACAAGATCCGTGGCGCCCTCAACGTCTGCGCCGTCAAGGCTCCGGGCTACGGCGATCGCCGCAAGCGCATCCTCGAGGACATCGCCGTCCTCACCGGTGGCCAGGCTGCTCTGGACGAGCTGGGCGTGAAGGTCGCTGACATCACCGCCGATATGCTCGGTACCGCTAAGTCCGTCACCATCTCCAAGGACAACACCGTCGTCGTCGGCGGCGCTGGCTCCAAGGAGGCCATCGACGCCCGCATCGCTCAGATCAAGGGCGAGATGGAGAACACCACCTCTGACTTCGACCGCGAGAAGCTCCAGGAGCGCCTGGCCAAGCTCTCCGGTGGCGTTGCCGTCATCAAGGTCGGTGCTGCTACCGAGTCCGAGCTCAAGGAGATCAAGCACCGCGTCGAGGATGCCCTGCAGGCTACCCGCGCTGCTGTCGAGGAGGGCATCGTCGCCGGCGGCGGCGTCGCCTTCATGGACGCTGCTCCTGCGCTCGACGCTGTCGAGATCGACGACCCCGAGGAGAAGATCGGCGTCGACATCGTCAAGAAGGCTCTGACCGCTCCGGTCGCCACCATCGCCAAGAACGCTGGCTTTGAGGGTGCTGTCGTGGTCGACAAGGTTGCCGAGCTGCCTGCTGGCCAGGGTCTCAACTCTGCCAACGGCGAGTGGGGCGACATGATCGAGATGGGCGTCCTCGACCCCGTCAAGGTCAGCCGCGTCACCCTGCAGAACGCTGCTTCTGTCGCCAGCCTGATCCTCATCACCGAGGCCACCGTCTCCGATGTGCCCAAGAACACTCAGCTTGAGGACGCTATCGCTGCTGCCACCGCTGGTCAGCAGGGCGGCGGTATGTACTAAGGCCGACAAGGTCTAGAACTCCCACCGGGAATCCGGGGGCGTGACGGGGGCTTCTCTCCGGAACGTCCTCGGACATGCAAAGAGGCTCCGCATCGCGCTTCGCGCTGCGGAGCCTCTTTGCGTCCCTGTCTCTTATACACATCTGACGCTGCCGACGAATAGCCTTGT
>URGY01000016.1 GCA_900547505.1 uncultured Collinsella sp. | reverse complement strand
ATAAGAGACAGGCACCGAGCCGTACGCTTGAACTGAGAAGGGGGAGGCCTCGCGGCCTCCCCCTTTTTTGCGTTTACGGGGCGTAAATGACTCAATTACACCAGACGATCTTACGTTTTTGGCATTGAGCTTTTATTTAAAGAAAATAAATCGAATAACGAGGGCAACTGCTATGGCCACAATGATCAAAAGCAGGATTGTCAGTCGATGCTGCTTGCGTCGTTTGCTTGATGAAACGAAGATTGATTTTCCCTGTTTTGGCGTTTCGAGATAGCGAGCCGAATGCGTCAAGGTTTGCTTTGGTCGAGGACCTCTTTGTTGATGAGTGGCGGATGCTTTCATCGGTTCATCACTAGCTGTGCTGTTTTTAGATAATGGTGCGTCTTTCAGATATACAGGGTCTCCCGAGGCGACGCCCATATGTTTACGTCCCGTTTGGGCATTCTCGAGTGTTTGATATCGATTTCTCGTCACATACTCGGGCTCCGGATCATTAATGGGCTCTTGCGAGATGTGGGGGCGATGGAACCGTGGCGGCTGCGTGGAAGTATTTTCCCCCTGCGTCGGCATAAACATATTGTTCTGGTTTTGGTCGTCCATGATGCCCTTTAGCTCGTTACCAACAACGTGTACGCGCTCATTGTAAGCCCCTTGTTATTTGTAGTTGCGAACATACTTGTTATTTAAGCTCTGGTTCAAAGAACCTTAACCTTATTAATACCTGAGTCATACACGCTTAGATATGCTTATAGTACTGGACTCAAAAAACTTTATAGTCGATGTATATATGAGCACTGGGTGGGCATATATAAGAGCGTCAAAAGAAGTCCCAGTCACCTAGAAGATGGCTCGGCAGTCCTTATAAGGAGTGGTAAACATGGCAAGCATGGTTCCTTATCGTTCGGTTTTTGGCGTTCGTCCTTCTGCTAGCTCGCTGTTCGATCTGTTTGATGATATGACCGACCTTGCAAACAACTCGATTGCTTCCAAGGCGTTTCCCGTTGACGTTGAGGATAAGGGCGATGGCTATGAGGTCAAGGCTTATCTGACCGGCGTCGCCAAGGACGATATCGATGTCGAGCTTAACGAGGGCCGTCTGTCCATTAGCGTGAATGTCGAGGAAAACGAGGAGAACGAGGGCAAGAACTTCCTGCAGAAGGAGTTCAGCTCGTACAGCGCGACGCGTGGCGTGTATCTAAAGGACGCTTCGAGCGAGGGCCTCTCGGCTAAGTACGCTGACGGCATCCTGACCGTTACGGTTCCCAAGATCGTCGAGAAGAAGAACGTTACGAAGATTTCCATCGACTAACTTCGTTGGTGTTCTGCGCTATTAAAAGACAGCAAAAGGGGCTGGGAAGCGATTCTCGGCCCCTTTTGCTGTCTAGGACAGTCTATTGAATGGTTGCCGGCTGATACTGACTCGCAGGGCGTATCGAGAGTTTTCGCGATCCTTGGAGAAGGGTTGCGGAGCTGCCGACCTCGTCATCCAGGGTTGCGGCCAGAGCTTTGGCATAGCTTTTGACGGTAAGGCTCGGACGATTGTTATCTTGGCTGATATGCATGGCAATGAGCTGTTCGGTGCGATCGGTAACAAGTTCGCGCGCGGCTTCGGCGGCTTGACCATTGGAGAGGTGTCCCTTCGCAGACAGGATGCGGTCCTGAAGAAAGCGGGGATATTCTCCCTCGCGCAGCATGGTCACATCATGGTTGCTTTCGAGCGCGAGGACTCGACAATCTTTGAGGGTGTTCATGGCTTGGCTCGATAGCTCTCCGGTGTCGGTGGCAAAACCGATGGAATCATCGAGGGCGTCGAATCGAAAGCCGACTGGATTGATGACATCGTGCGATGTTGAGTAGGTTTGCACGTGGATGCCGGCAATGGGGAGCGTGTCGCCGGGGTCAAATTCTTCTACGGGCAGGTGCGCGAGGTTTTCTTTGCATGAAAGGGTGTCCCTGCTGGCAAAGAGGGGACCATGCCAGTGCTTGCACCATACATCGAGCCCCTTGATATGGTCACCATGCTCATGGGTGATTACAAGAGCGGCGACGTCGTCTGCCGAGAGGCCAAGCTCCGCCATGCGTTTAAGTGTCTCGCGGCGGGACAGGCCGTTATCGATCATGATGAGCCCCTGAGGCCCCTCGACGAGTGCGCAGTTGCCTTTTGAGCCGCTGCTGAGGATATGAAGGTGCAGGCGAGACATAAGATTCCAAAGGATACAATGGGTGCGGACGAATAGAGGAGGAAGCGAATGCCAACGGTATCTCAGCACTATGGACATCATGCCGCGTCGAGGACGGATAAGAACGTTCTGGCAACGCGGCAGACCGCTGCCCCCGTAGTGCTCATGGTATCAGGCGGTGCGGACTCGACGGCGCTGCTCCTTATGGCTTGCACATCAAAGCTGGATATCCAGGACGGGCGCGGCATTGCTTCCATTGCACGCGAGCGTTTGCACGTGCTGCATGTGAACCATCATCTGCGCGGGGAGGCATCCGATGGCGACGAGGCCTTTGTACGTGATTTGTGCGTGCAATACGGCTTGCCGCTGTGCGTTGAGCATGCCTATTTTGATGACGAATCGGGCAATATCGAGGCTGCGGCCCGCGAGGTGCGCTATGCCGCGGCACGGAGATATGTTCGCGAACTTTGTGCCGAATCGGGCGCACCGCGGACGGCGGCTCGTATCTGTACCGCGCATACCTCGTCGGACCGCGCGGAAACATTTTTGATGAATGCCATTAAAGGGTCGGGTCCCGCGGGTCTATCAAGCATTCCACGCCGTCGGAACATTGTGGTGCGCCCCTTGCTCGACCTCACGCATGATGAGCTCGTGAGCTATCTGCAGGTGCACGGTCAGCCATGGCGGGAAGATGAAAGCAACGAGGACGTTTCGTACCTGCGTAACTATGTGCGCCATCGGGTGATGCCGGTGGTGGCGCAGCGCAATACGAACGTCTGTAAGACGATTGGCGCCGCTTGCGAAATTCTGGGCGACGAAGACGCCTTTCTTTCCCAGCTTTCGGCACAGTCGTTTCGAAGCTGCCTGCGCAAGGAAGCGGCGGGCGCACTGGTGCTCGATGCGCGCCGTCTTGCCGCCGCTGAGGTTGTGATTGCACGGCGTATCGTGCGGTTGGCGATTAAGCGCATCGATCCCGACGCGCGACCGGAGATGCGGCACGTGGAGCGCGTGCTCTCCTGTGTCGCTGCGGGCTCGGGCTCGGTAACGCTTCCTGCGGGAATTGATGCCCGTGTGGAGTTTGGCATGCTGGCGTTCAAGGCCCCGGCGGCGCGCGAGGGCTTAGTGGCCGACTGGATCTCCGTTCCCGGTCGTCTGCCGCTGGGGGCGGGGCGTATGCTGACAGCAGAGCCGATGGCTGTGGAGCCGGGGCGCGATATCGTGCACCGTGCCCGCGAGCTTGCTGCTGCCGGAGAGGTTGCGGCCTTGGTGGATGCGGCGGCCCTGGGGTTCGCCGACCGCGATAGCGAGCGGATGCTAGCCGGCTCGCGCGGGGAGATTCCCGCCGAGGCGCGATTGGCGCGCCTGTGGGTGGATAGCCCTGTGCCGGGAGACGTGATGTGCCCGTTGGGGATGAACGGCCGAAGCAAGAAAGTGTCAGACCTGCTGAACGAGGCTCGTATTCCCGTTTCTGAGCGCGCAGGCGTTCCTGTGGTGAGAACGGCTCCGGGAGGTGCCGTGGTATGGGTCGCCGGAGTTCGCGCGGACGAGCGTTTTAAGTGCACGGCCGCCACGCGCGTGGCATATCTGCTCCGCGTGGTCGATGCGGAATAGCGTCCCACGCCAGCTATTCTGTGCGACGTTGACGGTATTCCCGCGCTGATGGCGTACGGGCTGGAAAATATACCCCGTGCGCTGCTAGAATGTGAAGTTCGCGTCCATACGGCGGTGTGTGGGCGATAAGCACAAGAAAGGGTTGTCATGGCTTCTCAACATCCGGATATCGAGAAGGTTCTGTTTACGCAGGAGGATATCGACGGTATCGTCTCTCGCCTAGGCGAGCAGATTACGCGCGACTACGCGGGTAAGGATCTGGTGCTGATTGCGGTCCTGCGCGGCGCTGTGGTCTTTATGGGCGACCTGATGCGCAAGATCGAGCTGCCGACCAACATCGATTTCATGGCTGTTTCGAGCTATGGCGACGGTGTGAAGTCCTCGGGCATCGTGCGTATCATTAAAGACCTGGATATCGACATCCGCGGTCGTGACGTGCTGATCGTCGAGGACATTCTGGACTCGGGCCTGACCCTCAAGTATCTGATGAAGAACCTCGAGAGCCGCAAGCCCGCTTCGCTGGAGGTCGCTGCCTTCCTGTGGAAGGACGTTGAGGACCGCACCTCAGCCATCACGCCCAAGTATGTTGGAACCCATTGCCCCGATGCCTTTGTGGTGGGCTACGGCCTCGACTATGCCGAGCGCTATCGTAACCTGCCGTATCTGGGCATTTTGAAACCGGAGGTTTATTCGTAAGATGCCCGACGACCGTAACGACAACAATTCCCAGACTCCCCGGGACCCAAAGATCCCGGGGATGCCCGGAGGCAAGAAGCCCACGCGTACGGGCTGGCTGTATTTTATTTTGGCTTGCGCGCTTCTGGGCTATGCCTTCTTTAATATGGGCTCCGGCTTTGCCAGCTCCAGCAATACCGTCAAGCTCGCGACGAGCGAGATGGTCAACGCCATTAAGCAGGATCGCGTCGAAGATTTGACCTATACGGTTCAAGACGGAAGCGTGGCGGGTCATTACTGGAAGACGAAGAAGGACAAGGGCGATACGAGCGAGCTCAAGAGCTTTTCCTCGACCTATGTCGGCTCCGATTCACTTGCCGAGCTCATGGCGGAGCACCCCGATACCAAGTACATCGTCAACACCAATGACCCCGATTTTTGGGGCGACTTGGCGATGAGCGTGCTTCCGACGATCGTCCTGATCGCCATCATGTTCTACTTTATGCGCCAGATGATGGGCGCCAACAACAGGAACATGCAGTTCGGCAAGACCAACGCCAAGACCAACGAGGCCACGCGCCCCAAGGTCAAGTTCGAGGACGTTGCCGGCGTGGACGAGGCAGTCGAGGAGCTCGAGGAGATCCGTGACTTTTTGAGCGATCCGGACCGCTATCGCAAGCTGGGCGCCAAGATTCCCCGCGGCGTGTTGCTGGTGGGCCCTCCGGGTACCGGTAAGACGTTGCTGGCCAAGGCCGTTGCCGGCGAGGCGGGCGTGCCGTTCTTTAGCATCTCGGGTTCCGACTTTGTCGAGATGTTCGTGGGTGTCGGCGCCAGCCGTGTGCGTGACCTCTTTAAGGAGGCCAAGTCCCAGGCCCCGTCGATCATCTTCATCGATGAGATCGATGCCGTGGGACGTCAGCGCGGAGCCGGCTTGGGCGGCGGCCACGACGAGCGCGAGCAGACGCTTAACCAACTGCTGGTCGAGATGGACGGTTTTGAGGAGAGCGAGTCGGTCATCCTGATCGCTGCCACCAACCGCCCCGATATTCTGGATCCGGCGCTGCTGCGTCCCGGCCGTTTTGACCGTCAGGTCACGGTCGACCGTCCGGACGTAAAGGGCCGCGAGCAGATCTTGCGCGTGCATGCTGAGAACAAGCCGATGGACGAGGACGTTAAGTTTGAGAAGCTCGCCCAGATGACCGTTGGCTTTACTGGTGCCGATTTGGCGAACCTGCTCAACGAGTCTGCACTGCTGGCCGCTCGTCGTCATCGTTCCGTGATCTCGATGGACGAGGTTGAGGAGTCGATGGAGCGCGTGATTGCCGGACCGCAACGCAAGGGTCGCGTGATGACCGAGGCCGAGCGCACCACGATTGCCTACCACGAGAGCGGTCACGCTTTGGTGGGCCACATCCTGGAGCACTCCGATCCGGTTCATAAGATCTCGATCGTCAGCCGCGGTCAGGCCCTGGGCTACACGCTGCAGCTTCCACAGGAGGACCACTTCCTCAAGACCAAGAACGAGATGCTCGACGAGCTCGCCGTGTTCTTGGGCGGCCGCGTTGCCGAGGAGCTCATGTGCGATGACATCACGTCGGGCGCGAGCAACGACCTGGAACGCGCGACCAAGATGGCACGCGAGATGGTTACGCGTCTGGGCATGAGCGAGGAGCTGGGCACGCAAGTGTTTGGCGAGGCACAGCATCAGGTGTTCCTTGGTCGCGATTACGCCGATCACCAGGATTACTCCGAGGAGACGGCGCGCCGCATCGATATCGAGGTTCAGCGCATCATGCGCGAAGCCCATCGCCGTGCGGTCGAGATTCTGGATGCCCGCCGCGATCAGCTCGATCTGATGGCGAAGGTGCTGCTTGAGCGTGAGACCGTCGAAGGCGACGCCGTGAACGCCCTGCTCGACAACGAGTGGGATGCCTACCTTGAGCGCGAGGGCGATATCCTGGCGGCCAAGGAGGAGCGCAATGCCAAGGCGGCCGGCATGCCGACCAAGAGGCGTTCGCCTCGCATGAGCGAGGAGGAGCTCGCGGCAGACGCCGCGGCATTTGCACAGGCGGCTATGCAGGAGGATGCCGAAGCAGCTTCCGATGATGCCGGCGATGACTGTGACGTCGATGCCGGTGCCGACACCGACGCCGACAAATAGTCTTTGTGGCGAAAGCCTCCGCGGGGAAACCTGCGGAGGCTTTGTTGATTGGGGACAGACTTAAATGAGCGTTTTCACGCATTTAAGTCTGTCCCCAATCAACATTGCTGCGGCGCTTTGCTCGACTAAAGCGTACAATAGCGCCTATGCGAAAGGGGAACAGATGATCAACGAAACCATGTATGCTCGCGGTGCGGAGAGTTCCATCATCCGTGAGATTTTTAGCTATGGCCTTGAGCGCAAGGCGCAAATCGGCGCGGAAAACGTGTTCGATTTCTCGCTGGGCAACCCGAGCGTTCCTGCTCCCGCTGCCGTCGCGGAGTCCATCAAAAAGGCGCTTGAACTGCCGAGTGACCAGCTGCACGGTTATACGCCCGCTCCGGGCCTGCCGCAGTGCCGTACCGCCGTGGCCGAGTCGCTCAACCGTCGCTTCGGTACGAGCTATGAGGGCAAGGACGTCTTTATGACCGTGGGCGCGGCGGCTTCACTCACCTGCACGCTCAATGCCGTTACGAACCCGGGTGACGAGGTCATTGTTATCGCCCCGTACTTCCCGGAGTATCGCGTGTGGATTGAGAAGGCCGGCTGTACGTGTGTCGAGGCGCTTGCCGATGAAGATACGTTCCAGCTGAGCGTGGATAACGTGCTCAAGGCGATTACCGATAAGACGGCTGCCGTCATTATCGACTCACCCAACAACCCGACCGGTGCCGTGTATACGCGCGATACCCTGACGCGACTGGCCGATGTTTTGTGCGAGGTCAATGCCAAGCGCGATCCTGAGAACCCGATCATGCTTATCTCGGATGAGCCGTATCGCGAGATTGTCTATGGCGCCGAGGTGCCTTGGGTGCCTTCGATCTACGAGCACACCATCGTGTGTTACTCGTATTCCAAGTCGCTTTCGCTACCGGGCGAGCGCGTCGGGTGGATCCTGGTTCCCAACACCAATCCGCAGGCTGCCCGTCTGATGCCGGCTGTTGCGGGTGCTGCCCGTACGCTGGGTTTTGTATGCGCACCGGCACTCTTCCAGCGCGTAATTATCGACTGCATCGATGAACCGAGTGACGTTGAGGCCTATGCGCGCAACCGCACCGCGCTTACCGATGCACTGGCGGAGTACGGCTACACCTATGTTGAGCCGGATGGTGCATTCTACCTGTGGGTGAAGGCGTTGGAGCCCGATGCGAATGCGTTTTGCGAGCGCGCAAAGAAGTATGAGTTGCTTGCGGTTCCCTCGGACAGCTTTGGTATGCCGGGTTGGTTCCGCCTGGGCTATTGCGTGAGTTACGAAACGATTGTCAATTCGCTACCCGCTTGGAAACAGTTGGCGGACGAGTATCGTTAAAAGTAAAGCGCTCTGCCTACAATGTTTTACGTGAAACGGGGTTTGGTGTTAAGCCGGACCCCGTTGTCATGGACGTTGTGTCTTTGGGATGGAGTGGTTTTACGACTATCGAAGGCTATGCGTACAATGAATATAAGCGACGGCCGTGCCAGATAAGGAGACCTGATGCCCTACCTGCTTTCTTGTGACATTCATACCCATACGATGTTCTCTGCGCATGCATATTCGACCATTGAGGAGAATGTGTACTGGGCGGCAGAGCGTGGCCTGCGGGTGCTCGGATCTGCCGACCATCTGAGCTCTATGGTTACGGCTTGCCCCAATGACCTGCGCAGTTATCAGTTCTTTATCAACCAGGATATCTGGCCGCGCATTTGGAGCGGCGTGCTGGTGCTGCGTGGTGCCGAGGCCGATATCGTTTCGCTGGACGGAAGCCTGTTTGGCGAGGACACTCCTGTCACACTCGATATCGCCGGCGATTCGTACAGCCGTCAGCATTCACTGTTCGATTTGGTTACGCGTAATTTGGATTATTTGGTTGCAAGCGTGCATAATCCGCAGATTGCTGAGGGCGCGACGCTGGCCCAGACGACCGAGATGTATATCAATGCCTTGGAACACCCCAAGGTGTTCATGCTGGGCCACGCGGGTCGCTCGGGCGTGCCGTTCGATATCGACGAGGTGCTGTTGGCAGCTAAGGCCAAGCACAAGATTATCGAGATCAACAACCATAGTCTTGAACACGGTGTCGACACTGAGCATTGGGCCGTATGCCGCAAGATCGCCGAGCGCTGCGCTGAGCTGGGCGTGGGCATTGGCGTTTCGACCGATGCGCACATTGGCATGGCAATTGGTAGGCTCGATTACGCTCGCAAGATGCTCGACGAGATTCACTTCCCGTTGGATCTGATCGTGACGCGCGATCGCGAGACGCTGCTGCGCGAGATGGCGGCAGCCGGCGTGTGCGACCTGCGCAAGGGGATGTAGCGGAATTTATAAACCAAGCGAAGGGGGCGGCCCAGACGGGTCGCCCCCTTTCTTGTCCCAAAAATCTACTGAGGTTGGTTAGCGGCGTTCGAGGACCGCTACGGTTTCGGTGTGGTCGGTGTGAGGGAACATGTCGACGGGCGTGATCTTGAGCAGGCGATAGCCTCCGTCGAGGAGCTGATGCAGGTCGCGCTCTTGAGTCACGGGGTTGCAGCTGATATAGGTGATGCGGCGCGGCTTAAGTGCGCAGGCAGCTTCGAGGAACTCGGGCGTGGAGCCGGCGCGCGGCGGGTCGATGGAAAGAACGTCGACGCGTTCGTTGTTGTCGGCGGCATCCAGGATGTAATCGGTCGCATCGTCGGCCATAAACCAGGCGCTGCGGGTGAGGCCGTTGAGCTCGGCATTGCGGCGTGCGTCGGCAACGCCCGCCGGGTTGCGCTCCACGCCGAGCAGCATAATGCCGACGCCTCTGTCCTGGGCATCCTTCGCGGCGCACAGACCGATGGTGCCGCTGCCGCAGTAAGCGTCCATAAGAATGTCGCCCTGCTGCGGGTCCATGCCGTCAATCGCGAGCTGATAGAGCAGCTCGGTCTGCTGCGGATTGGTCTGATAGAACGCGGTAGGGGAGATATCGAATTCGCAACCGAGCAGCTGGTCGCGCATGCACTCGGCGCCATAGACGATACGAGTCTCCTCGCCCAAGATGGCGTTACCGGGGCGTCCGTTGATGTTTTGGGCGACGGTGACAATATGCGGATCGAGTGCGGCGACAGCCTCGAAGAACTCCTGCGCATGCGGCAAGTCGCGCTGAGCGGTCACGAGCGTGATCATGACCTGGTCGGTACGCCAACCGCAGCGGACGACGGCATAGCGAAGCAAACCAAGATGCTTGTCCTCATTAAAGGCGGGAATATGCAGCCGCTCAGCTTCGCGTGCGATGCCGTTGAGAATCTGACGGGCGCCCGGTGCCTCGACGGGGCATTCGGGTACGGCAACGATCTTGTGCGTGCCGCGCTCAAAGAAACCGCAACGGACGGCGCCCTCCTTACCGGGAGCAAAGGGAGTGGCAGCCTTATGACGAAAGCCACGCGGCGCAGGATATTTGCCCGGGTCGCCCAGGGTGACACCCATGCCGCGAATAGGATCTACAGCAATGCCCTCACGCTCACAAAGCGAAGCAAAAAGCTCCTCCATAGCAGCCTGCTTGGCGGCGAGCTGCTTCTTATAAGGACGATTGAGCGCCGTACACCCACCGCAAGCTTTCATGATGGAACAGGGGGACTTGGGGTCCACAGCCTTACGCGCAGACGAAACCCGATCTTTATGCGAGTGCTTGGAGCGAGTCTGAGATGTCTTATCCTCGTTCCGACGAGAGCCGGGACGCTTGGCCTTAGCCCTGCTCTTGGTCGATTTGCTTTTTGCAGCTTTGGAAGACTTGGATTTCGTAGAAGATTTCTCCTCCTCCGGCCCCTCCGCCGCCTCCACCAAAGCACGACGAGCCCTACGCTCCGCACGAGATTCTGCCATCAATAACTCCACTAATTCATGAATTAAAGCTGCAAGTATTGTACCGTGCCAAGCCAGCAGACGATATGCAGGCGCCCCTTTCCTGTCAGTGATAAGTCCAACGATGTTTGCCCGGCGTGGGCGGGGAGCGGCGCGTAATTAAGTTTGTCGCGAGTTCCGCACGCAAAGGAAAGCACTTAATGTGCTTTCCGTCTTGCGCAGGACTGTAGAGCAGGAAACTTAATTACGCGCCGCTCCCCGCCCACGCCGGGCAAGCCCTCCCTTGTACTCCATCTCACTAAAGTGTATGATTCTGAACGTTACATGACTCACTTTACTTAACTAAAGTGCCATCAAGGGGGAATACCATGAACACCGATATGTCTCGTCGTCAGTTTGTTGGTCTAGCCGGCTCGCTTGCCACGGTGCTTGGCCTTGGTCTTGTCGGCTGCGGCGGTGGTGCCGGCAAGGGCTCCGCTGCTGGTTCTGCCGCGGCCAAGGATGTGAAGGGCGCTGCGGAGTCCAAGAAGCTCGTGGTGGGCTTTGACAAGTCCTACCCTCCGTACGGCTTTGTGGGCGACGATGGCGAGTACACCGGCTTTGATCTCGATCTGGCCAAGGCTGTTGCCGATAAGCAGGGCTGGAAGGTCAAGTACGAGGCCATCGACTGGGACGCCAAGGATACGCTGCTTAACTCGGGCGCCATCAACTGCATCTGGAACGGCTTTACCATGGAGGGCCGTGAGGACGACTACACGTTCTCCGAGCCGTACATGCTCAACGAGCAGGTGCTGGTGGTCAAGAAGGACGCGGGTATCAAGAGCTGGGACGATCTTGCCGGCAAGACCGTGATTACCCAGACTGATTCCGCCGCACAGGACGTGCTCGAGGGCGACCAGAAGGATCTGGCCGCGACGTTTGCCACGCTCGATACCATCGGTGAGTACAACACGGCGTTTATGCAGCTCGAGAGTGGTGCAGTCGATGCCGTGGCTTGCGACCTTTCGATTGCCCAGTATCAGCTTGCCGCCAAGCCCGATGCCTATACGCAGCTCGACAAGCCGCTGTCCAGCGAGCACTACGCCGTCGGCTTTAAGAAGGGCGACACCAAGTCGGCCGACGCCGTGACCGAGTCGCTCAAGGCGCTCTACGAGGACGGCACGGTTAAGGACCTGTGCGACAAGTATTCAAGCTATGGTCTTTCCTTCGACAACTGGGTTCTCAAATAGCGGCTTTCCCAGGCACCCGATTTAGCATTGGGTTCGCTGTTCCGTTACTGTGAAAGAGAGCTTGGGTTGTCTATTCAGGTCATGATGCAGATGCTTGGCCAGGGATTCTTGGTCAGTTTGCAGTTGTTTGTGCTGACACTGCTGGGGTCGATTCCGCTGGGAATCCCCGTGGCGTTTATGCGCATGAGCAAAATCGCGCCGCTCCGCTGGATTGCGCGCATCTATATCTCGGTCATGCGTGGCACGCCGCTCATGCTGCAGATGTTTGCCATCTACTTTGCCCCGTACTACGTGTTTGGCATTTCGCTCACGCCCGATTCCAAGTGGACGGCGTGCGTCGTAGCGTTCATCATCAACTACGCCGGTTACTTTGCCGAGATCTATCGCTCGGGCCTGCAGTCCATTCCGCGCGGTCAATACGAGGCAGCCGAGGTACTGGGCTATTCGCGCATGCAGACGTTTCTGTATATCGTGATGCCGCAGGTTGCCAAGCGCATTCTGCCGGCGATGGGCAACGAGATCATCACGCTGGTCAAGGACACGTCGCTGGCGTTTGCCATTGGCGTGGGTGAGATGTTCTCGACGGCCAAGGCGCTGGTCGCCTCGCAGGTGAGCATGGTGCCGTTTGCGATCGCGGCGCTGATCTACTGGATTTTTAACTTTGTGGTCGAGATGCTGCTGGGCGCCGCCGAGAAAAAATTGGATTACTACCATGATTAATTCGGTAATGAATATATCGAACGCGCGCAAGGCGTTTGGCGGCAATGAGGTGCTCAAGGATATCTCGCTTGAGGTGAAGCGTGGCGAGGTCGTGGCGATTATCGGGCCTTCGGGTGGCGGCAAGTCCACGCTGCTGCGGTGTGCCACGCTGCTCGAGACACTCGACGGAGGCTCGCTCTCGTTTGGTGACCTTGCCGTTGCGACGGATGCGGGTTCGGGCGCGGTCTATGCGAAGGGCGATGTGCCCAAGCGGGCACGCTCGCGATTCGGCCTGGTGTTCCAAAATTACAACCTGTTCCCGCACTATACCGTGATGAAAAACATCATCGATGCGCCGATTCGCGTGCTTAAGCGTCCGCGCGAGCAGGCGGAAGCCCGCGCTCACGAGCTGATTGCGCAAATGGGGCTGACGGGCAACGAGAACAAGGTGCCGTGTGAGCTTTCGGGCGGTCAGCAGCAGCGCGTGAGTATTGCCCGCGCCCTGGCGCTCGATCCGGAAATTTTATTCTTTGACGAGCCGACCTCGGCGCTCGATCCCGAGCTGACGGCCGAGGTGCTGCATGTCATTAAAGACCTTGCCGCGCAGAATATGACGATGGTAATCGTGACCCACGCAATGCAGTTTGCGCGCGATGTTGCCGACCGCGTGGTCTTTATGGATGGTGGCCGCATTGTCGAGGAGGGTCCTGCCGAGCAGGTCATCGACCATCCGCGTGAGCAGCGCACCCGTGAGTTCTTGAGCCGTATCGAGGGATAGGCTCAGGTATTTACTCAACTATTAATTGAGGCGAAGCCGCCGCAGGTCTTACGGTCTGTGGCGGCTTTTTGTTTGCATCGACGGGGGTTCAATAATCGCCTCACAAGCTTGTCTCTTCCTCTCGCCGCCTGTATTCATACGTGTGCCGAAAGGTGTGCATGGACGGTCGCCCGTGAGGGTAGGGTGGTGGCATAGGACATTTGGAGGGTGAGTCGGCTCGGCTGCCGACCATGCTGCTCCCGGGATGGCACCGACCGCGAACTCTCCCCGTTGGCGTCGCGCATTGCGCGCGGCCCTGCAAGGAGGTCATCATGGGTGCTCCCAAGACCGGTAACGTAAGGAACGTGGTGCTCGTAGGCCAAGGCGGGGTGGGCAAGACTTCACTCGCCGAGGCCATGCTCCACCTTTCCGGCAAGACCGCCCGCCTGGGCGGCCACGACGGCACCAAGCCCACGCTCGACTATGACCCCGAAGAGGTCAAGCGTGCATTTTCCATCTCGACGACCATCGCGCCGATCGACTGGAAGGGCGCGCGCATCAATGTGCTCGATGCCCCGTGCTACCCCGATTTTATCGGCGACGCCTTTGCCGCGATGAGCGTCTGCGAGACGGCTCTGTTTGTGGTCGACGCCGAGGCCGGCCCGCAGCCTACGACGGTTAAGCTCTGGTATGCCGCCGAGGACCTGCGCCTGGCGCGTGCGGTGTTCGTAAACCGCCTGTCGCGCTCCGAGGCCAGCTTTGCGACCACGATGGACCTGCTGCAAGAGCGCTTTGGCACGCGCCTGGGCGCCGTGACCCTTCCCTGGGGCGAGGGCGAGGACTTTGACGGCATCATCGACCTGGTGCGCATGAAGGCGCGCCATTGCAACGGCACCGAAGCCGTTGAGTCGGAGATTCCCGAGGAGTATCGTGCCCAGGCCGAGGAAGCCCATGACCATCTGTGCGAGCTGGTGGCCGAGGCTGACGACGAACTGATGATGAAGTACTTGGAAGGCGAGGAGACGCTGACGCAGGAGGAGCTTGAAGGCCTGCTGTCGAAGGCGATCGCCGAGCGCATCTTTGTGCCGGTCTTTGCGGGCGATTGCATTAAGGAGCAGGGCGTCAACTCGCTGATGGACGACATCGCCACATACTTCCCGGCGCCGACCGACTACGGCGAGATGCCGCTTATCGACGGCGATTCGCTCAAGATCTCGAGTGACGATGACCGTCCGGTGGCGTTTGTGTTTAAGACCCTGGCCGATCCGCAGCAGGGTCGCATCAGCTTTATCAAGGTGCTGACGGGTACGCTTGAGCCGGGTCTTGAACTAATCAACGCGCGCACCCGCAAGAGCGATCGTCTGGCTCACTTGTATGTGATGTGCGGCCGCGACATGACCGAGGTCGGTCACGCCTATGCCGGCGACATTATCGTGGCGCCCAAATTGGCGGCCGAGACGGGCGATACGCTCTCCATTACCGGTAAGGTCGAGGCTGCGGCGTTTAAGTTCCCCAACTCTCAGTACCGCATCGCCATCGAGGCCGAGAATCGCGGGGACGAAGAGAAGCTCTACACGTTTATCGAGAAGGCCTGCAAGGCCGATCCGACTATGAGCATCGACCGCGACGAGGAGACTGGTCAGACCATTATCTCCGCCGTTGGTGAGGCGCAGGTTTCGGTGCTGCTCAATCGTTTGGAGGATCGCACCAAGGTCGTAGCCAAGAGCGTGCCGATCCGCATTCCGTATCGCGAGACCATTCGCCGTACGGCAAGTGCCCAGGGCCGCCATAAGAAGCAGACCGGCGGCGCCGGTCAGTACGGCGACTGCTGGCTGCGCGTGGAGCCGCTCATTGGGCCCGACGGCACGAGCGATGGCTATGAGTTTGTGGACGAGGTCGTGGGCGGCCGCATTCCGCGCTCGCTGATCCCCGCCGTGGACAAGGGCGTCCAGGAGACCATGAAGGACGGCATCATTGCCGGCTATCCGCTCACGGGCATTCGCGTGGCTGTGTACGACGGCTCGTATCACAGCGTCGACTCCAACGAGATGGCGTTCCGCGCGGCGGCTCGCATCGGCCTGCGCAAGGCATGTGCCGATGCCGACCCGGTGGTGCTTGAGCCCATCGAGGAAATCACGGTGACTATTCCCGAGAGCTACGCCGGCGCCGTGATGGGCGACATCTCGGCCTCGCGCGGTCGCGTGACAGGCATGGAGACCGATGAGCGCGGAGACACCGTGGTTATCGCGCAGGCACCTCTCGCCGAGCTGACGGATTACTCGACGCGCCTGCGCTCTATCACGCGCGGCACGGGTGACTTTACCATGAAGCCCGCCGGCTACGAGCAGGTGCCCTATGACGTTCAGGCCAAGCTGGTCGAGCGCTATGAGGAGGGTCGCGCCAAGTAGCGTGCGATTTTGCCCGCAATGTAGGTGCTGACGAAAAGGCCACCCTGGGTAACCGGGGCGGCCTTATTTGATTCCTTGGGGACGGAGGAAAACGGATCATTTTTTGGGTTACGGGCAGCTTGGTCGGCCCTAAACTCCCGAGGTCTGGTTGCGGCCGGTGGCGTAGTCGATCTGCACGTGCGGCTGCAGGTTGTAGCAGTATACGTGGAAGCAGAGGGTCTTGCCGTGGTCCTCGACCGATTGCGCCTCAAGGCGCACGCCGCGGCAGACAAGTTCCTCTTCGTTATACATGGGCGTGACGCGGTAGAGCACATGGTTGCCCGTGTCGCGGATGTAGCCGAGAATCTGCTCCTCAAACGGCAGCATGCCCGTTTCGTTGAGATAACGCGTGCCGGTGAGGAGATTTTTGCGGTTGGCGTTTTCGCCGCAGAGCGACCAGGCGATAAGGTGGCAGCGGTTGTAGAGGCTCTGGCCTGGAATAAAGTCGTAGCGCTGCTGGTGCCAACCGGCAGGGTGGATGCGCGAGATATCGCCGCGCTTTCCCTGTCCGAGCGACTCGGGGCCTACGCAGGCGAGCGCCTTGCGAGTGCGGCCCAGGCTGTCGAGCTTGGAGAATTTCTTAAAGCAGCCCTCTTCGGTGGCGCGATCGTATTCATCGAGTGTGAATGACGGCGTGCCGAGCGGGTGCGTGCTGTCGGCGCGAAGGGCAACGTAGGGGTTGCCGGCGTAGTCGGGAATGCTGCTGAGATAAACACCGCGGGCGCGGTTGAGGTCGGGGTTTTCGACCTCGTCGATGGGGGTGGCGGCGCTGTCCGCGGAAGCGCCGTCGCCGGTGTCGGTTGCGGCGGAATCGGAGCCATCGCCAGAGTCCTGGCCGTTTTGAGGGTCCGGGGAGCTCGCCGTTCCCGATT
>URGY01000015.1 GCA_900547505.1 uncultured Collinsella sp. | reverse complement strand
ACGAGATGCAGCGTAGTCTCGTGGGCTCGGAGATGTGTATAAGAGACAGGAGTTCTACACCTACGACGACCTGTCGGTGGAGCTCGTGGACTACGTGCGCGACATGGGCTACACGCATATCGAGGTCATGCCGCTCATGGAGCATCCCTTCGATGGCTCCTGGGGCTACCAGACGACCGGCTACTACGCCGCCACCTCGCGCTACGGCAACCCGCAGCAGCTCATGCACTTTATCGATGCGTGCCACGAGGCTGGCATCGGCGTGATCATGGACTGGGTACCCGGCGGTTTTTGCGCCGACTCCCACGGCCTTGCCACCTTTAACGGTCACATGCTGTTTGAGCACGAGATTCACCCCAACTGGGGCACGCACAAGTTTGACTTCGCCCGCGGCGAGGTCCGCTCCTTCCTGGTCTCCAACGTGCTGTACTGGCTCGAAAACTTCCACGTAGACGGCATTCGCATGGACGGCGTGTCCAGCATGCTGTACCTCAACTTTGGTATCGACGACCCCGGCCAAAAGAAGTTCAACAAGTACGGTACCGAGGAGGACCTGGACGCCAGCGCGTTTATCCGCCAGGTAAACTGCGCCGTGGAGGCCCACTACCCCGACGTGATGATGATGGCCGAGGAGTCCACCGCGTGGCCGCTCGTGACCTACCCGCCGCAGGACGGCGGCCTGGGCTTCCACTACAAGTGGGACATGGGCTGGATGAACGACACCCTCCACTACATGCAGACCGATTTTCCGTGGCGCCCCGGCAACCACGGGCTGCTCACGTTCTCTATTATGTACGCCTTCACCGAGAACTTCATTTGCCCGCTGAGCCACGACGAGGTCGTGCACGGCAAGTGCTCGCTCATCGGCCGCATGCCGGGCGACTGGTGGCGCCAGTTTGCCGGCCTACGCACGCTGGCTTTCTACCAGATGACGCACCCCGGTGCCAAGCTCAACTTTATGGGCAACGAGATCGGCCAGTTTATTGAGTGGCGCTACTACGAGTCCATCCAGTGGTTCCTGACCGAGGAGTACGAGACCCACCGTCATCATCAGGCGTTCATCAAGGCGCTCAACCACCTGTACACCGCCGAGCCCGCCCTGTACGAGCGCGGCTACACCGACGACGGCTTTACCTGGATTGACGCGGATAACTCCAAGCAGTCCATCGTGAGCTTTGTGCGCCAGGGCGAGGACGTCGATGACGACCTGGTGATCCTGATCAACTTTGACCCGGCGAGCTATGAGAGCTTCCGCGTGGGCGTGCCACGCGAGGGTGACTGGGAGGTCATCTTTGATTCCGACCGTCCCGAGTTCGGTGGCAGCGGATACGCCGGTGAGGAGCCCTACACCTGCTCGAGCGAGCCCTATCCCTGGAACGGGCAGATGGACTCCATCGAGATTAAGGTGCCCGGCTTGGCGGGCGTGGTGCTTAAGCGCCGCGGTCCCAGCAGCTATAAGCCGCCCGTGGTCGAGGAGCCCAAGAAGGCGACGCGCAAGCGCTCGTCCTCGGTAAAGCCTAAGCCCGCAGCCGCTAAGAAGGCTCCGGCTAAGGCGAAGGCTGCAAAGCCCACCGCCAAGGCCAAAACTAAGGCTGCCGCAAAGCCCGCTGCAAAGGCTACCGCGACCAAGAAGCCGGCTGCCAAAAAGGCCGCTCCCAAGGCCAAGGCAGCTGCCGTAAAGGCTCCTGCCAAAAAAGCGTAACAAAGGCGTTACCACTGCAATTACCCGCCCCGCGGGGGCGTAGGATACATGTCATAACCGTTCCGGGAGAAACATCCCCGGGGGAAAGGAACGTATGAATAAGATCTTCGACAACAAGCAGGAGTTTACCGAGCTCTATCGCGATGCCGTCATGAGCATCAGCGGCAAGAGCGTCGAGGCCGCGAGCGACCTCGACCGCTTTAACGCCCTGGCCAAGCTCGTGGCCGAGAAGGCACGCACCGTTGCCACCAAGAGTGACGCCCGCGCCACGGCCGAGGGCAAAAAGCGCGTGTACTACTTCTCGATCGAGTTTTTGATCGGCCGCCTGCTCGACAACTACCTGCTCAACTTTGGCGTGCGCGACATGGTCGCCAAGGCGCTCGACGACATGGGCTTTGACCTGTCCGTCATCGAGAACCAGGAGCCCGATCCGGCGCTGGGCAACGGTGGCCTGGGCCGTCTGGCCGCATGCTTCCTGGATTCCATGGCAGCCGAGGGCATTGCCGGCTACGGCAACGGCATGCGCTACCGTTACGGCCTGTTTAAGCAGGAGATCGTCAACGGCAGCCAGGTCGAGGCCACCGACGAGTGGCTCACCCACGGCTATCCCTGGGAGGTCCGTCGTCAGGACAAGGCCGTGACCATCAAGTTTGGTGGCCGTGTAGAGGGCTTTGAGGAGAACGGCCGCACGTTCTACCGCACGGTGGACACGCAGGATATCCTGGCCGTCCCTTATGACATCCCCGTGGTGGGCTATGCCGGCGAGACTGTCAATAAGCTGCGCGTCTGGGCCGCTGAGCCGGTCGAGGAGCACTTCGATCTGGAGGCCTTCAACCGCGGCAACTACGCCCTGGCCGATGCCGAGCGCGCCGAGGCCGAGGCCATCAGCGCCATCCTCTACCCCAACGACGCCGGTGAGCACGGCCGCCTGCTGCGCCTGAAGCAGGAGTACCTGTTTGTCTCGGCCGGCATCTACAGCCTGCTCGACACCTTTGAGAAGGAGCACGGCGCGAACTGGGAGCTGCTGCCGCAGTTTGTGGCCATCCATACCAACGATACCCACCCCGCCATGTGCGGCCCCGAGCTCATGCGCATCCTCATCGACGAGAAGAAGCTCGAGTGGGACGACGCCTGGAACATCGTGACGCAGGTCGTGAGCTACACCAACCACACCATCCTGCCCGAGGCTCTGGAGAAGTGGCCCATCGGCACGTTCTCCAAGCTCCTCCCCCGCGTGTACCAGATCATCGACGAGATCAGCCGTCGTTGGCACGAGTCCTTTGACACCACGCAGGAGGGCTGGCAGGAGCGTCTGCGCCAGACCGCCATCCTGTGGGACGGCGAGATTCGCATGGCCAACCTGTCCGTGATCTGCAGCCATAGCGTCAACGGCGTGGCCAAGATCCACTCCGACATCATCAAGAACATCGTGCTCAAGGACTTCTATGCCCTGACGCCCGAGAAGTTCAACAACAAGACCAACGGCATCTCGCACCGTCGCTTCTTTGCCGAGGCCAACCCCACCTATGCCAAGCTCGTCACCGAGGCCATTGGCGATGGCTGGCTCAAGGACGCCTTTGAGCTGGAAAAGCTCAAGGAGTTCCAGAACGACACCGAGTTCCTGAAGGCCGTGGGTGCCTCCAAGCGCGCCAACAAGGAGCGTCTGGCCGCCTACGTCAAGGCCGAGACCGGTCTGGTCATCGACCCCAACACCGTCTTCGATGTCCAGGTGAAGCGCTTCCACGCCTACAAGCGCCAGCTCATGAACATCATGAAGGTGATGGACATCTACAACCGTCGCATCGCCGATCCCAACTTCCACGTGACGCCGACGACCTTCATCTTTAGCGGTAAGGCTGCCTCGAGCTACACCTTTGCCAAGGAGACCATCCGCCTCATTAACTCCGTCGCTGAGGTCATCAACAACGACCCGCGCGTCAACGAGGTCATGAAGGTCTGCTTTATCCCCAACTTCCGCGTGAGCAACGCCCAGCTCATCTACCCCGCCGCCGAGATCTCGGAGCAGATCTCCACAGCCGGCAAGGAGGCCTCGGGCACGTCCAATATGAAGCTCATGATGAACGGCGCCATTACGCTGGGCACCCTCGACGGCGCCAACATCGAGATCGCCGACCTTGCAGGTCGCGAGAACGAGGCCATCTTTGGCTTGACCGCCCCCGAGGTCGAGCAGCTCTGGGCATCCAACAGCTACTTTGCGTGGGATACGCTCAACGGCGACCGCGAGCGCCTGGGCCGCGTGATGGACGAGCTCAAGGACAACACCTTTGCGGGTCTTTCGGGCAACTTCGAGAGCATCTACAACGAGCTCATGAACAACAACGACCCCGACCTGGTCATGGCCGACTTCCGCAGCTACGTGGATGCATGGGAGGCGCTCACGAACAGCTACGGCGACCAGGAGAACTGGAACCGCAAGGCCCTGCTCAACACCGCCTCGAGCGGCTGGTTCTCGAGCGACCGCACCATTCGCGAGTACCGCGACGAGATCTGGCACGCGTAAAGGCGCGCGAGCTCCCCTATGCCAGCACGGCATTACTCGACGGGCGCGACGTTGCGCCACGCCCGTCGCTAATGGGTTTAAGAACATCGATGACAGAAGGAGAAATCGATGAGTAAGAAAGAATGCATCGCGATGCTCCTCGCAGGAGGACAGGGCAGCCGATTGGGGGCACTCACCCAAAAGATCGCCAAGCCGGCGGTTAGCTTTGGTGGCAAGTTCCGCATTATCGACTTCTCGCTCTCCAACTGCTCCAACTCGGGCATCGACACGGTGGGCGTTCTGACGCAGTATCGCCCCTACCTGCTGCATGCCTATGTGGGCTCCGGAGAGGCATGGGATCTGGACAGCCGCGACGGCGGTGTGTCGATCCTGCCGCCGTACGAAACGCAGACCGGCGGTGCCTGGTATGCGGGCACGGCAGACGCCATCACGCAGAACCTTGACTACATCAAGGCCAACGACCCCAAGTATGTCCTGATTCTTTCGGGCGATCACCTGTATCGCATGGACTACCGCAAGATGCTCAAGACGCACATTGAGAACAACGCCGACCTCACGGTGAGCGTTATGCCCGTGCCGTGGGAGGAGGCCAGCCGCTTTGGCATCCTGACCACCGACCCCGAGGACGGCCGCATCACCAAGTTCACCGAGAAGCCCGATAAGCCCGATTCGAACCTCGCGTCCATGGGCATCTACATCTTCTCGGCAGACGTGCTGATCGAGGCGCTCAAGGAGGACGCTCTGGACCAGCGCTCGAGCCACGACTTTGGCAAGGACATCATCCCCAAGCTGCTCGGCGAGGGCAAGCGCCTGTACAGCTACGAGTTCCACGGCTTTTGGAAGGACGTCGGCACCATCGCCAGCTTCCACGAGACCTCGATGGACCTGCTGGGCAACAACCCCGAGTTCGATCTGTTTGACAAGCACTTCCCCATCATGTCCAACATCACCACGCGTCCGCCGCACTACATTGGTCCGGATGGTCGCTTGGACGACTGCCTGGTCTCCAACGGCTGCAAGATCTACGGCACCGCTCGCCACTCGATCCTTTCGACCGATGTCATTATCGAGGAGCGCGCCGTGGTCGAGGACTCCGTGCTGCTGCCGGGTGCGCACGTTAAGAGCGGTGCGCACATCTGCCGCGCTATTTTGGGCGAGAACTCCACGGTCGAAGAGGGCGTGAAGCTCGGCTCTGTCGATACCACCAAGGATACGGCCGTCGTTGGAAATGACGTCGTTATCGGGAAGGGGGAATGATCCGATGATCAATCGCAAGGCCATCGGTTATATCACCGCTAACTACTCTTCGACCTACGGCAGCGTGCTGCTCAAGGACCGCCCCATCGCGTCCGTTCCGTTTTTGGGCCGCTACCGCCTGATCGACTTCCCGCTGTCCAACATGATGAATGCCGGCATTAAGACCGTCGGCGTCGTCATGCCGGGCAACTACCGCTCGCTGATCGACCACGTGGGCTCGGGCAAGGACTGGGGCCTGGACCGCAAGAAGGGCGGCCTGTTCATGGTGCCCGGCAACGCGTATGGCACCACCAAGGGCGGCATGCGCTTCTTGCTGCGCGACATCATCTCCAACAAGACGCTCTTCCAGCGCTCTGACAAGCCCTATGTTGTGATGATGGGCACCAACATCATCTTTAACATGGACCTCAACACCATCATCGACGCGCACGAGAACTCCGGTGCCCAGATGACCGTGGTGTACTGCAAGGCCACGCACAACGTCGATGACGAGACCAAACTCGAAATTAACGAGAACGGCCGCCTGACGGGCGTGAGCGCCGGCGTCGTGTACGGCGACAACGCCTCCATGGACTGCTGCATCGTCAACCGCGAGACGCTGCTCGAGATCATCGACCACTACCAGGCCGCCGACTATCTGGACCTGCTC
Organism: uncultured Collinsella sp.; assembly: GCA_900547505.1. Taxonomy (GTDB): domain Bacteria; phylum Actinomycetota; class Coriobacteriia; order Coriobacteriales; family Coriobacteriaceae; genus Collinsella. Next base: position 11,653 of record URGY01000015.1, on the reverse strand, counting down.
GAGGCACTCCAGGGCGACTTTGGCAACATCGATGTGTGCAGCTACGAGTACAAGGGCGAGGTCGTGGGCGTGTTTAGCGAAAAGTCGCTGTATCGCCGCAGCATGGACCTGCTCGACCAGACCGTGGCCGACCAGCTCTTCGATCCCGAGCGCCCGATCCTGACCAAGGCTCACGACGTGCCGCCTTCGCGCTATGCGACCGGCAGCCACGCGTGTAACTCGATCATCTCGGCCGGCTGCATCATCAAGGGCACCGTGCGCAACTCGATCCTGTCGCGCGGCGTTGTGGTCGAGGAAGGAGCCTCGGTGACCAACTCGATCATCAACCAGAGCTGCATCATCAAGAGTGGCGCCCGTGTTGAGAATGCCATCCTGGACAAGAACAACGTGGTTCCCACCAACACCGAGCTTCGCGGCACGCCCGAGAATATCCTGGTGCTGGGAAAGGCTCCGTTAACCTCCGATACCACGATCGTGCGTTAACGTTGGCACCGCAACATCGCTCGTAACATGTAGAATAGCCGCCCGGTTCGCGCCTGGCGGCTATTCTCGAATAACAACATGGGAGACAATATGGCTGATTCCAGCAAAAAGATGCAGATCGTGTTTGCCTCGGCCGAGTGCGCACCGTTTGTGAAGACCGGTGGCTTGGGCGACGTGGCGGGCTCGCTGCCTGCGGCGCTTGTGCGCGCCGGCGCCGAAGTCATCGTGATGGTGCCCAAGTATGCCACCATCAAGGACGAGTACAAGGCGCAGATGGAGCACTTCTCCGACTTTTACGTTAGCCTGGGCTGGCGCAATGAGTACTGCGGACTCGAGAAACTCGAGCACGACGGCGTCACCTATATGTTCATCGACAACGAGCGCTACTTTGCGCGCGACTATCCGTACGGCTTTTTTGATGACGGCGAGCGCTTTGCGTTCTTCTCCAAGGCCATCACCGAGAGCCTGCAGCACCTGCCGGCCGGCTTTGAGTGCGACATCCTGCACTGCAACGACTGGCAGACGGCGCTGGCGCCCGTGTTTTTGCGCGAGTTCTACCAGGGCCTGCCGCTGTATGACCGCGTTAAGACCGTGTTCTCGATCCACAACGTGGCGTTCCAGGGCCAGTTTAGCGACACCGTGATGGAGGACATCCTGGGTGTGGCGCATATTCCTGCGGCCGCCTCGCAGTTGCGTTGCGACGCCTGCAGCATCAACTACATGCTGGGCGCGCTGCGCTATGCCGACGCCATCACCACGGTGAGCCCTACCTATGCCAACGAGATCCAGACGCCCGAGTTTGGCGAGGGCCTGGACGGCGTGCTGCGCGAGCGTTCGTACGCGCTGCAGGGCATTTTGAATGGCATCGACGTCGCGGGCTTTGACCCGGCGACCGACAAGCGCATTGCCGCCAACTACACCGTGGAGGACCGTTCCGGCAAGGCCGTATGCAAGGCCAAGCTGCAGGAAGAGCTGGGGCTCGAGGTTCGCGACGACCGTCCGCTCATGGTGATGGTCACGCGTCTGACGCGCCAGAAGGGCCTAGACCTGGTCATGTACGCGCTCGACCGCATCCTGGCCGGCGGCGTGCAGGTGGCGGTGCTGGGCACCGGCGACCGCGACTACGAGGACGGCCTGCGCTACTTCCAGGACAAGTACCCCGGCACCATGGCGGCTCGCATCGAGTTCGATCCGGCACTGTCGCAGCGCATGTATGCTGCCGCCGACATGTTCCTGATGCCTTCGAAGTTTGAGCCCTGCGGCCTGTCGCAGATTATCGCCATGCGCTACGGTACCCTGCCCATCGTGCGCGAGACCGGCGGCCTGAAGGACACCGTGATCCCGTACAACGAGTTTACCGGCGAGGGAACGGGCTTCTCGTTTAGCAACTTTAACGGCGACGAGATGGGCGACGCGGTGTTCCGCGCGGCCCGCCTGTTCTGGGACAACCGCGAGGCCTGGAACCAGCTGGTCACGCAGGCTATGAGCCAGGACTTTAGCTGGACGCGCTCGGCCGACAAGTATCTGGACCTGTACTTCTTTATGCATCCAGAGATTGAAAGGCCGACGGCGGTTGTCGACGAGTCTGAGGCTGTTGCTGAGTCGGAGCCCAAGGCCGAGGAGAAGCCGGTTGAAGCTGAGCCCGCAAAGGCCGACCCTGAGGTGAAGGCTGAGGTTGCTCCTGAGGCAAAGGCCGAGGCCAAGCCCGCAGTTAAGAAGACCGCGACTCGTAAGACGACGGCCAAGAAGGTCACAGCGACCAAGGCGGCGGCAACAAAGACCACCGCTGCCAAGACAACGAGCACGCGCAAGCGCACGACCGCCGCTGCCAAGAAGGCCGCAGAAGCCGAGGCTACTCCCGAGGTAAAGGCCGAGGTCGCCGTGGCCAAGCCGGCCGCCAAGGTTCCGGCAAAGACCGCTGCTAAGAAGGCGACCACGACCGCCAAAAAGTCAACGGCAGCCAAGAAGACCACGGCAACCAAGTCAACGACCGCGAAGCCCGCCACGACCAAGGCAGCCGCAAAGCCGGCCGCCAAAGTCGAGGAGACGCCCGCCGAGTCCAATGCTGAGGCAACCGTCGAGGCCAAGCCGGCCGCCAAGACCACCACGCGCAAGCGCACTGCGACGACGGCCAAAAAGACCACGACCAAGGCTGCTGCTCCAAAGGCGGAGGCTAAGGCCGAGGCCAAGCCCGCAGTAAAGGCCAAGCCGGCGCCGAAGGCCGCCGAGGTCAAGCCTGCTGCCGCCAAAGAGGAGCCCAAGGCCGAGGTAAAGGCCAAGCCCAAGCCCGCCAAGGAGGCCCCGGTCTCCCCCGCCACTCCGGTCGAGGAAAAGGCCCCGACCAAGAAGACCTCCGTCCGCAAGGCAACTGCCACCCGCAAGCGCCGCTAATCCGGACGATTAAACTTAATCCTTAAAGCAAAAGAGGGCGTCCCAACCAGGCGCCCTCTTTTTGGTTGAACTTATGTATTAAAAAGAGGGCCAGTTTACTACGACAAAATGGCTCCGGCCGACCACAGCGAGTAATCTAAAAAATTGGCAACGCTTCTACCTGCGGTTTTAATATCACCAAAATGACCGTGGTTAAGATCATTCAATTCGTCGTAGTAAACCGAAGTACTTTTGTTTGGCTAAAAATAGTATCAGTCTAGGCTATTTCGGATATCGCGATAATTTGAGTGGTAAAACGATTTTCTAGGACAACCGTTCGCCGATGGTAAACGGATGTTGTTTATACAGCCTGTGTACAACAGATATACTTACATCCTGTGCGTAAAGCCCATGGCCAGCAGGCCATGATTCTATTGAACTGGACCGTACTATGAGATTGATACACAACAGCCGTCTGCCGCAGTTTCGCACTCCGTTTGGCGCTGTGACCACAGGAACTACCCTTTCGCTCTCCGTGATTCTGGAGGATGCCGACCCCAACCAGGCAACGCTTACGCTGCGCACCTGGGTCGATGAGATCGGTGAGTCTCGGTATCCCATGACGCACGAGGGCGACGGCATATTTACCGTAGAGCTTGAGTGCACCGAGCCCTGTCTCATCTGGTACAGCTTCATCTGCAATATCGAGGGCCAGCCCGAGGTCCGCCTGGGCGCACCACAGGGCCGCACCGGCGGCGAAGGCTTAACCTACGACTACGCTGAGGTGCCGTCATTCCAGGTCACCGTCTACAAACACCGTGAGAACCGTCCCACCTGGTACGAGCGCGGTATGGTCTACCAGATCTTCCCCGATCGCTATGCCCGCGACGAGCACTGGCGCGAGCGCACGCTGGCCGAGGTCGAAAAACCGCGTAAGGGCATTCAGCGCCGCATGGTCGAGGACTGGAACGAGCCGCCTGTGTACGAGCGCGCCGAGGACGGCTCCATCAAGACCTGGGACTTCTACGGCGGCTCGCTCAAGGGCATCCAGGAAGACCTGCCTCGCATCGCCGAGCTGGGCTTTACAGCCATCTACCTCAACCCCATTTTTGAAGCCGCGAGCAACCACCGCTACGACACCGCCGATTACACCAAGATCGATCCGATTCTGGGCACCGAGCAAGACTTTACCGAGCTGTGCGAGGCGGCCGAGAAGCTGGGCATTTCCATCATTCTGGACGGTGTGTTCAACCACACGGGCGATGATTCGATCTACTTCAACCGCTACGGCAACTACCCCGGTGTGGGCGCGTGGCAGAGCGAGGATTCGCCGTGGCGTGATGCGTTTTATTTCCACGAGGACGGCTCGTACGACTGTTGGTGGGGCGTGGGCAATATGCCCGCCATCAATGAGAGCTCCGAACTGGTACGCGAGCGGCTCCTGGGCAAGGACGGCGTTATTCGTAAATGGCTGCGCGCCGGCGCTCACGGCTGGCGCCTGGATGTGGCCGACGAGCTTTCCGATGACTTCCTGACCGAGATCAAAAAGGCCGTACTCGCCGAGAAGCCCGACGCGCTGCTGCTCGGCGAGGTCTGGGAAGATGCCTCCAACAAGATCAGCTACGGCCATCTGCGTCGCTACCTGCAGGGCTCCGAGCTGGACTCTGCTATGGATTACCCCTTCCGCGACATGGTCATCGGCTTTTTGATGGGCTACAAAAACGCCTACCAAGCTGCCGAGGATATCGAGACCCTACGCGAGAACTATCCGCGTGAGGCCCTGTCCTGCGCGCTCAACCTGCTGTCGAGCCACGACCGTCCGCGCATCATCTCGGTGCTCGGCGGCGGCCCCGACGAGTCGCAGCTGCCCGAGTGCGAGCGCAGCAAATGGCGCCTGGACGAGAACTCGATGGGCCTGGCCAAGAGTCGTTTTTGGCTCGCGACGCTCATGCAGATGACGTTCCCCGGTGTGCCTTCGATTTACTATGGCGACGAGTACGGCCTTGAGGGCCTGACCGATCCGGGTAATCGCCGCACCATGCCGACCAAGGAAGACCTGCACGACTTCGATACGTTCGCAATCGTCAAGAACGCATCTGCTGTGCGCCGCGCGCTGCCGTTTATGATCGATGGCGAGATCAAGGCCTTCGCGCTCAATGATGAGGTGCTTGCTTACAACCGTACGGGCAAGGACGGCGAGTCTGCGACGGTTATCATCAACCGCAGCCTGCGCAACTCGCACCGTGTGACGATTCCGGCGCTCGGCGAATGTGCAAGCGACGTGATCAGCGGTCACGAGTGCGAAATTCACAACGGCACGGTCACGCTCGACCTGTATCCGCTGGGCTCGTCGATAATCTATCACCATGCCGAGCAGCGCCTGCAGGAGCCGCTCGATCACGGTGCGGGTGTTGTGTGCCATATCACATCGGTGCCGACCGACGACGGCAAGCCCGGTACGATCGGCGCGCCCACGCGGCGATTTATCGACCATCTGGCCGCCATGGGCATGCGCTACTGGCAGGTCCTGCCCGTCAACCCAACGGATTTCTTTCGCTCCCCCTATGCCGGACCCTCGGCTTTTGCGGGCAACATCGACCTGCTGCCCGAGAGTCACGAGGAGCTGGCAGCCGACTTTGAGACCTGGAAGGCCCGCGGAGGCGAGGATGCCGATCCACTGTACACCGCGTTTAAACATCGCAATGCCGATTGGCTCGAGAAATACTGCGTCTACATGGCCGTTAAGAAGTACTTTGAGGGCGAGTCGCGCCATGATTGGCCGGAAGATGTCGCGCGATACAACGAGCATCTGATCGACGACAAGCGCTTCCACAACGAGGCCGAGCTGCAGGCGTACATGCAGTACCGCTTTGACCTGGCTTGGTGCGAGCTCATGAACTATGCGCACAAGAAGGGCATCGAGGTCATCGGCGATATTCCTATGTACGTGTCCGACGATTCGGCAGACGCGTGGAGCGAACCCGAGAACTTCTGGCTGTCCGATACCGGCAAGGCGATCGAGATTTCCGGTGCGCCGCCCGACAACTTTGCGCCCGAGGGCCAGGTGTGGGGCAACCCGACGTTCCGCTGGGACCACATGAAGCAGAACGGCTATAGCTGGTGGATGGATCGCCTGCGTCGTGCGTTTTCGCTCTACGACCGCGTGCGTCTGGATCACTTCCTGGGATTCCACAGCTACTTTAGTATCCCCGCGGGCAAGGCTTGCGCCGACGGTCGCTGGCTGGCGGGCCCGGGCAAGGACCTGTTCCAGACCGCCTACGACGAGCTGGGTCCGCTCAACTTTATCGCCGAGGACCTGGGCTATTTGACGCCCGGTGTTCGCGCCATGGCTTCGACCTGTGGTTTCCCCGGCATGGACGTGCTGGAGTTTAGCGACTACGACGTTCGCTGCGGTGTGCATCCCACGCCCGGCAAGATTCTGTACACCTCGACGCACGATACGTCGACGCTGGCCGGTTGGTGCACACGTTCCTTTGCGGGCGGCGATGAACCGAGCGGTGTTGAGGTGGCGGCCAAGCTGATGAGCGACGCGCTGGCGAGCGACGCTCCCCTGGTGATGATGCCGCTGCAGGATGTCCTGGGGCTGGGCGACGACGCGCGCATGAACGTTCCGGGCGTGGCCACGGGCAACTGGACCTGGCAGGCTGACGAGGCGGACATTGCAGCCGCTGAGAACAAAACCGCACAGCTCCTGCGCAACAACCATAGATTCTGGGGCGAAGCGTGATAAAACCCCCGATATAGGGTACAGTTACAGACGTTTGAATTTTTGCGGGCAGAGTAATCTGCCCGCTTTGTGCTGAAAAGGAAGTATTATGGCGCGCTACGATTACAAGTGCTCGAGCTGCGGCAACGTGTTTGAGGTTGAGCATCCCATGTCCGAGACTCCCGAGGTCGTGTGCCCGAGCTGCGGTGCCCCGGCGGCCAAGACGTTCTCGGCCAGCGGCATTAAATTTGAGGGCAGCGGTTTCTACAACACCGACCAGCGAAGCGGGGGCTCCAGCACCAGTGCCACGAGCGGCTGCTGCGCCAACTGCCCACATAACCACTAGAAACCAATCAGCCCCGCGACCGACACCGATCGCGGGGCTGATTCTTTAGCTACCCAGGCATCTCTATGAGTTGCGGTGAAATAAGGACTGTTTGGCGGGCAGAAGCCGCTATTCAATCCCTATTTCACCGCAACTTAGTAGCTACTTGTGAACCAGACGGGCGCAAAAGTGGCCGTCGTAGGAGTCGGCGTTTACGGGGACGCTTTGGAAAAGTCCTCGATCGTTCTGGCGTACGGATACGAGCTTCTTAGCCTGATCGAACTCGGTGAGTTGCAGAATCTGCGCCTCGGAGAGCGGTGCGACGCTAAAGTCGACGCCCTCGGGAGAGGCCAGGAAGGCATCCACGACCTGCGTGTTCTCTTCATCAAAAACCGAGCAGGTGGCATAGATGAGCTCTCCGCCGGCGGCCACGCGCGCAGAAGCCTCCTTAAGCATCGTCAGCTGAAGCTTGGGTAACTCGGCCGTCACATCATTCTCGGTTAGGCGCCACGGGATCTCGGGATGACGACGCATGGTTCCGGTGCCAGAGCACGGCGCATCGATAAAAACCGTGTCGAACTTAACCGGCTCGCCAAGCATGGCATCAAACGATGTGAGCACCTCATCAAGCTCGCAGGCATCACCCGAAACCGTACGAACGCCCTGAATACCGGCCTTATGCAGGCGAGCGAGATTCAGATCGCACTTACGGTCATGAAGATCAAGTGCCGTATGCTGACGCTCATAGCCGGCACGCTTGGCCTGGCACATCATCACATAGGTCTTGGTGCCACGACCGGCACCAATCTCAAGGCAGCTACCAGGGCGCGTGGCAGCCGTGGCGATAAGCTGCGCGTTGAGATCGGATGCCACCGCGGCAGCACGCTCAAACACACCCGAAGCAACGGTAACCTGGGCATCAACCGGGGCATGGCAGCCCGGGAAGACAGGTGCGACGAGCTGCGAGATATACGGATCGGGTTTGGTCGCAAAGGCGTTCTCATGCAGGGCCAGCGGTGCGGGGGCCAGATTGCCGGCAAAGTTAAGCGCACCCTCAGGCGTGTCGAACGATGCCATAATGCGAGCGCACAGCCAACGCGGCAGTCCCATCAGGCGCGACAGACGAACCAAGCGTCGCTCAGACTCATCCACATCGGACGCAGTAGCAAAGTCCTCAACGTTGTCCGCGACCTTATGCAGCACAGCGTTCGCCAGACCGGCGGCAGACTTAGCTCCGCTGCGCACCAGCTCAACACCCTGACTTACGGCAACGCGGCCAGGCGTATGCAGATAGAGCATCTCGAAGGCCGAGATACGAAGTGCCATGCGCACACGAGGCGCAACCTTTTTAGGCTTATCAAGAAACCGATCGAGCAGCTCGTCCAAAACACCCTGCGTGGCGGCAACACCCAGCGCCAAGCGAGCGGCAAAAGCAGAATCGCGCTGGTCAATGGCCTTGGCCGAAGCACGGGAAGACAGCACGTCGCGCGCGTACATGCCGCGGCGATCGGCCTCCATCAACACATCGAGCGCAAGCTTGCGCGCGGGAGACAACTTGCTCATGACAAAACACCCCAGATAAGATCGGCGCCCTGCAGGCCAGCAGCCCAAGCAGAAGCGGCCATAGCACGCTTGCCATCAGGCTTAACCTCGAGCAACTCAACCGAACCATCGGAAAGACCCAGGTAAACACGCTTGGCCTTAACGAGAACCTGATCCTCGCCAAGCGACACATCAGCCGGCGCAGCATCAAGCACGCGCACGGTCTTGCCGGCAATCACGCAACGAGCAGGCGCGGTATCGGACGAGGCCAGCACATGACGCACGCAATCAAGCGCCGTCATTTGCGGATCCAGACGCATCTCCTGCTTAGAAATCTTGGCAGCATGGGTAACGAGCGACTCATCCTGCTCGGTCCAAACAGCGGTGCCGTCAGCAAGCAAAGGAAGCGTATCGGCAAGCAGTTTACCGCCCAGCTCGCCAAGCTCCATAGTCAGTGCCTCGGCATGCTTACCGGCAACCGAGGTCGAGGCCTGCGCACAATAAGCACCAGTATCCACGCCGTGACCGATGCGCATGATAGAAACGCCAGCAACCTCATCACCAGCGAGAATCGCACGCTGAATAGGAGCAGCCCCACGCCAACGAGGCAGCAAGGACGCATGAACGTTCACAATGCCGAGCGGCGCCATATGCAGCACCTCATCAGGCAAAATGCAGCCATAGGCAGCCACACAGAAAATATCAGCCTGCGCAGCCTGGAGTGCATCAACTACCTCCGGCGTCATACGATTGGCTTCAACAACCGGTAACCCCAGCTCAAGCGCCTTGGCCTTAACAGGAGAAGGCTCAAGCTTCTTACCACGCCCACGAACAGCATCAGGGCGAGTAACAACAAGCGCAATCTCATTCCCGGCCTCGACAAGCGAAGTCAGCGAAGGCACAGCAAAATCAGGCGTACCCATAAACACAATACGCATAAAGGACGTCTCCCCTCAACCAAAGCCGAGACGGCTACAAATAACAGCGGAAAGCCAAATACCCAGCCCATCCGCAATAACAATTCAACAAGAACAAATATACCCAAAACCAAAGAAAGAGCCGCAATAAAAGCAGCTCTCTCTCAACAAAGACTATCAGCGAAGACGCCCATCCCTGACCCGACGGCACCCAGGCGAAGAGGAGCACGAAAACGCAGTCCCCTTCCGCCGCAGGGCTTAGGTTATTGCTCCACGCGCAGTTCCGCACGAGCCGAAGAGCACTTAATGTGCTCTTCATGCGAGCAGGACTGTTTGAGCATGGAGCAAAACCTAAGCCCTGCGGCGGAAGGGGACGGTGGGACCTACTCCGTCTCGCCCGGTCGAGCGCCGCGGGCCAGGGCGTCCTGGTACTCCTTGACTGCCTTGATCCTCTGCATCGGCTTCAGTCGCTCGAACATGGTGTTGCCGTGCAGGTGATCGATCTCGTGCTGCAGGCACACGCAGAACAGGTCGCCCGAAGCCTCATAGCGAATCAGGTTTGCGTCCAAGTCGTACGCCTCAACGACGACATGGTCGGGACGCTCGATCTCGCAGCTAATGCCAGGAATGGACAGACAGCCCTCGCTAAACGGCACCAGATGGTCGCTCTGCTCAACAATGACGGGATTGATGAGCACGTACGGGTCGTAGTCGTTCTTGTCGCTGTAGTCGCAGTCGATGGTGACGAGCTGAATGAGCTCGCCGATCTGCGGAGCAGCCAGGCCGCAGCCGCCGTTCTCGAACATCATCTTCTTCATCTTCTCGGCAAGCGCCTCAATCGCCGGGGTGATCTCCTCGATGACGGCGCACTCCTGGCGCAGACGAGGGTCGGGGGACAGTACGATTCCGTTGGCTTCCATGGCCATCCTTTCGGTTTGTTACATCAAATCATAGGCATCGACGTCAACGCTCACGCTCACGCCGCGCACGGAGCCCGCTTCTTTGAGACAGGCGTCGATATCATCAGAGACATGGTACCCTACCGGCGACTTCACAAGCAGATGGAAGCGGTAACGGTCCTTGGCTCTCTCGATTACACACGAAGCCGGACCCAACACCTGCGGCACGGCGCTCCCTACCCGCAAAAAGTCGGGTGCGACGGCGTGCCAGCGGCGCTTGAGAAGCTTTGCGATGCGCCCGATATAATCCTGTGCATCATCGCGGCTTGCCGACCACACCAAAATGTTGATCAGGCGCACGAACGGCGGATACAGTGCGTCGCGGCGCTGATCCAGGTCGTAATCGGTAAAGATCGAGCGATCGTGCTCAGCGACGGCTCGGATGACCGGGTCCTCGGGCAGATAGGTCTGGATGATGACCTCGCCGGGACGATCGCCGCGACCGGCACGGCCCGCCACCTGCTCGAGCAGGTCGTAGGCGCGCTCCCCCGCACGAAAATCGGGCAGCTTGAGGGCAGAGTCAGCATTGACCACGCCCACGAGCGTGACCTCGGGAAAGTCGAGGCCCTTGGCGATCATCTGGGTGCCCAGCAGCACCGCACAATCGGCGGCATCGAACTGCTCGAGCAGCTTTTTGTGCGCATCCTTGCCGCGCGTGGAATCGGCATCCATGCGAATAATGGCGACGTCCTCGGGAAGCATCTGGTGCAGCGCGTCCTCGATCTGTTGAGTGCCCAGACCCATTTTTGCCAGGTAGCGACTGCCACATTTGGGGCAACGGCTCGTGGGCGCGGGATACGGCTGCACGCGCCAAGACGAACCGCAGGTGTGACATTGTAGCGTGTGCGTGCGCTCGTGATACGTAAGCGCGGTGGAGCAGTGGTTGCAGGTGGGAACGCAGCCGCACTCGCGGCACATCAGGAACGGCGCAAAGCCACGGCGGTTATGCAGCAGCACGGCCTTCTCGCGGCGCTCGACCACGCGCTCCAAGCCTTCCATCAGCGGTTTTGAGAACATGGAGCGGCTGCCGTGAGAAAACTCACGGCGCAGGTCGGCAATGCGGACCGTGGGCAGCACGGCGTGTCCCGGGCGCTCGGGCATCTCCACACGCGTCCAGGTAACACCGTTGTACGTGCCGCGGCGGCAGCGATCGAGAGCCTCAGCAGAAGGAGTGGCGGAGCCCAACACGAGCGGGCAGCGGTAGCGCCGCGCCATCTCGGCCGCCACCTCTCGCGCGTGGTAACGCGGGCTAGAGCCTTGCTTGTAACTGGTCTCGTGCTCCTGTCTCTTATACACATCTCCGAGCCCACGAGACTACGCTGCATCTCGT